>NZ_JBFTZN010000014.1:0-108794 GCF_056406775.1 Allobosea sp. P1_A7 | reverse complement strand
GTTCCGGCGGATCGCACAGACCAGAAATGCGCCCCATGACTACTGGAGCGAGACGCACGCTTCGCCGTCGCCCGATGGGTCGCAGATCATCTGGTCGAGCAACTGGGGGCAGGCAGGCGGCCCCGTCTTCGATTTCGTCTCGCGCCTGGATTGGCCCGACGAGGTCGCCCCTGCCGGGCAGCACGCGAGAGGCCAGTGAAATGACCCTGTTTGCAGTCAAGCGTTCCAGCCTCGGCAGGCTCGCATCCGGTGTCCTGCTGGCAGCCTGCCTGGGCGGCGGAGCCCATGCCGGAGCACCGTACCGGCTTGCCCCCGGCGATACCATCGAGATGGCCCTGGCCGGATTGCCGGATCAGCGTCAGCGCGCGACGGTCCAACTCGACGGCACGATCGCATTGCCGGCTGTCGGCTCGGTCGTCGTCGCAGGGCTCACCCCGGCAGAGTTCCAGAGCCGGATGGAGGCCTTGATGCCGACCAAGGTCTTCCGATTTCGCGCTCCAGACGGCCGCGAACAGGTCCAGGTCGTCAGGCCGGGCGACGTGACCACCTGGGTCGCCGAATACCGGCCGATCTATGTCGCCGGCGACGTGCTCACCCCCGGCCAGCAGGCCTATCGGCCGACCATGACGGTCCGGCAGGCCATTACAGTCGCCGGCGGATACAGCCTGCTTCGCTCTCGCGCCGGGCAGCTCGGCCCGGATCCTGTCGATATGAGGCGCGATCACGACTCGCTCTGGACCGAGTATCTGAAGGAATATTTCCACGCGCTGCGCGTGCGCGCTGAATTGGATGATCAGGAGACCTTTGATCTGCGCCCGCCGAGGAGTTCGCCCCTGCCCACGATCGTGGCCTCGGGCGTTGCCCAGAGCGAGGCGGAATCGCTCAAGATCTCGCTGGCCGATTTCCGCGACGAGCGGAGTTTTCTGGAGCGCGCCGTAAAGGAGGCAGGCGAACAGGTCACGGTGCTGATCCAGCGCGAGCAGGAAGAGGAAAAGGGAGTGCAGGCCGATTCCCAGGAGCTTGAGCGGGTCAATAAGCTGTTTGGAAGCGGCGCCCTCGTCAGCCAGCGTATCAGCGAGAGCCGACGCGCGCTGCTGCTATCGTCATCGCGCCGCCTGGAAACCACCGCTCAGTTGATGCGGACGCGGCTTCAGGTCGAAGAATATGGTCGCCAACTCGAGCGCGTCGCCAATCAGCGGCGGATCACTCTGTTGCGCGAGCTGAGGGACTCCAATCTACGCTTGGCGGATCTCAGCGTGAGAATTCAGGCGATCAGCGAAAAGCTCCGCCCCCTCGGCAATGTGAGCTCCATGCCAGCTGCAGGCAACGACCTTCGCTCGGAGGTCGTCATCGTCCGGAAAGCTGGCCAGCAATGGCAGCGCTTCCCCTCCACCGAGGACACCGAGGTCGAGCCGGGCGATGTCATCGAGGCCGTGTTCCGCGGAGAGGGGGCCACTGCTGCARCCGTCCAGTAACGGTCAGCAGGATCGAGACCCGACGCCGTCCGCGCATTCGTCAGGAAACGCCGAGCCAGCTGTCCGCTGCGCCCTCCCCATCGGCGTCTCGACGCGCGCATCCGGCATTGGGGCTACGTTGGGCCGCCGGCACGCGCTGGCGATCAGGCCGGGCAATCGACGTCGCCGGGCCAGGCAGCTGCCCTTGGCAAAGGCTCTGGCTGGGTTTGAAATTTCCAAGGCACCTATGGTGCGCGGGGCAGCACGTCGTTGCCAAAGAAGTCCGTTTGCCGTGGACCGCTTGCCGTGTTCGCCTGGAGATAGGCCGGGCCGCCTCGGCCGGGAGCGGGGCCCACGTCGAGATAGCTGCGCTCGGCCGAGGCACGGGGCGCTGCGGTGGATACAACGGAGGGTGAGGCGAATTCCTCGCGCGGCGTGCAGCCTGCAATACTGGTCAATAGAATAAGACTGGAAACAACCAGAGCAGCTCTCATCGCGCGATCTTTCAACTCATTTCATGGGATAATAGTATCCGAGAAAAACACGGGACCGGCAAGTTGGCGATCTCCAACGGCCTGATCCATCAATCACGTCAGAACGGCGGTCGTGGAGCTTGAACGCCGAGGCCGCGCGGGAGAACACTGCGCTCCGGCCCCCTGCTTCCAGTGATGGTCCTCAGGCTCGTGACAGGGAAGTGCCATTCATCGCCGGTACGGCTTGCTGCCGGCGCGCGAGGAGATGCCGTTCGTTCGCCTCAGCATCTCCTGGAATCAGGTCGCCATGGCTGAGGCTGCACTGACCGGTCCATGCAGGAGAGAGCTCAGCAATTCGCTCGCTCCTGACCACAGGATCTGTACACCCAGGCAGAACAGAATGAACGCCGAAAGGCGAACCGCAATTTCGGTGCCGCCTTGCCCGAGAAGCTTTTGCACGCGGACGGCATAGGTAAAGCAGAGCCAGATGCTGAGGGCGATTACGGCGATGGCAAGGAGGCTGGCGAGAACGAAAGCGACCGCGCCAGAGGACGCCGTGAACGTTGCGCGTGAAAGGCCGATACTGATCGTGACAGCGATCGTGCCGGGGCCGGTGGTCAGTGGCAGGGTCAGCGGATAGAAGGCCTGCGTCAGGAGGTTGGCGCGCGACACATCGTCCGCATGCGCGTCGAAATCCTTCTGGCTGCCTTCGTTGAGCAGCTTCCATCCGGATACCGCCACGATCAGCCCGCCCGCCACGCGCAGGATGGGGATCGAAATTCCGTAGAACTGCAGGATGAGCGCGCCCAAAAGGAACGCTCCCATCAGGACGAAGAGCGAATTCACCGCGATACGCCGCGCGAGGATGCGCCGGGTGTCGGGCACTGCGCCGCGTGTCAATCCCAGGAAAACGAGTGCTGACCCTGGCGGATTGACCACGGGAAAGATGGCTGCGAGCACGACCAGGAACGTATTGATGGCCGCCGACATTCAAGCCGGCCCGATATGGTGGGGGCTGACGATGCACAGGTTTGGGCGCTTCTCCGCGGGAGGCTGTTCTCCGGAAGGAGCAAAGCACGCATCGTCGCCCTGTCCACCCGGCTGAACGGGATGCCGTTCACCGTCGTCTCCCATCGCATCCTTCATTGCTGAGCCCTCAAATTGTCATGGCACCCAATTCAGGTTCTCCGCTGTGCTGCGCGTCCAGTGGAGCCATGGGACGGGCACCGCATCAAGCCGGACTGTGACGGACTCCCGGCTGCTCGACTGGTAAAGCCTGGTTGGCGCGGCGGATGTGGACACGGTTCATGTCTCGGCCATTGATCATCACCGTACGCCTTGCTGCATCTGGACGTCAAAGCCTGCAGTTCAGTCAAACCCTGGCTTGGAACGAGCCGTCAAACGGCAGGTACGGTCGCGCCTCGATTGTGGTGATGGTCCCTGGGGGGCGATCGGCTCGATCGGCCGCGGTCTCGCGGCGTGTCGGCGTGCTGCCGGCTAGTCTGCCGACCAGATGAGGCGTTTCAGGCGACGTGAAACATCTAACGGAGCTCGCCGGAATTCTGCTCGCCCTGCGAGCCGTCCTCGCAGGCACGCTCGCCTTTGCGCTCGCGAACCTGCTGAGACTTGAGCATCCGGTCTATTCGTTCATTGCAGCCGTCCTGACGGCCTCCTTCAGAAGATCGGCAAGTCTATTTTGATCTGCGGCGCGTCGTTCGCTAGCTCCTTCATCTTTCACTATATCGTCACCGTTCTCATSAAGCCGGACCAGTCCGACGCTGTGATGAAGAGCATCATGGCTACACCAATGTGTGCTTCTTGAGGTCCACATGAGCCTACTGGAGAGACACAAGCTCTCCGCGCCTCATGCCTGTCTTGATGGCGAGGACGATGAAGGGCTTTAGATACCTGCGGTCCTTGGGCCTCTCGCGCCGAACAGCTTGGCCAGTTCGCCCTCATGAAGCCTTCTGTCTCTGGCCTCAGAGTCCTTCGGTATCTTGATGGCTCGCACGGGATTGCTAGGGAGCGGAATGCTCCACTCCTTGATGGTGAACTCGAACACATGCCGCAGAATGACAAGCTCACGGCGCACGGTGGCAGGCTTCACCGTCTTGAGGCGTCATCCCTGTAGCGGGCCACGGAAGCCCCTGAGAGTCCTCCTAGGCGCTCCTCAGCGACCTTGTGCGTGAGCATGAACTTGATACGCGCCCTCTCGTAGCGAGCACCACGCTTGGAAGGGCTGACCTCCTCGTCATATCGCTCAAGGAGGTGCGCAACGGTCCTCGTGCGGAGATCACGGATCGAAGGTGATAGGTGGGCTGTGTCTATCTGAGCCTCAAGGCCTCTCGCCCATGCGGACGCAGCAGCCTTCGTGGGGAAACTCTTGGAGACGGGAGGGCTGCCCTCGCGCCTAACCTGAGCTTGCCAACTGGAACCTCTCTTGCGGATCGTAGCCATAAGTACCCTGTGACAGCTGTGACAGACAGGGATTCTGATGGTCTCTGAGGAGGGGATTCCAAAGCATAAGCCCTTGAGAACAAAGGCTATTTAAAATGGCGCGCCCGACACGATTCGAACGTGTGACCTTTGCCTTCGGAGGGCAACGCTCTATCCAGCTGAGCTACGGGCGCAATCCGTGGATGGTGGATAGCTGATTGCCGGACGCTCGGCAACAGGCGTTTGAACGAGGCGGCGAAGGCCGAGTTGGCAGAGCTCTCCGGTTCGTATCGTGTCGGGCGGCCGCGGTTGTGGCTGGATTTTAAGCCGCCCTCGCGAAGCCGCCGCTCATCGCCTGTTGCCAGACATGCGCAGAGGCGCGGCGCACCTTCTCGGCGGAGAAGGCCATGGGCTAGCTCTTGCCGCTGCCCTGCGTCGGCAATGCTCTCTTAGGCGCCGCTGGAATGATTCCGTCATCCGGCGCATCGAGCATGGCGCCAGCCCAGCGGCCGTGGCCGCGAGCGCTTTGGACTTGCTTCCCCGGATTGTCGAAAAGACGTGAGTGCCAGTCACTCTCCAAATCAGCCCTTTTCATCAGCGCCAACGAAATGCGCTTCATCGGCCGGAGTGCCCAGGCGCGAAGCGTATGGACGATACGCTCGGCCGCTCACTAAACGAGAGGGCACGCTCCCTGGCCAAGCTTCATGTCGCAGGCGACGATCTTGTCGGCCACTCCATCTTGACGGCGCGCCAAAAAAAATAAATTATAATTTATAATATCGGAGGCGCGACGTTGAAGATTTCTCGACTCAGGGCGATCCAGCTCGAAGCACGGTTCGCGGATGTGTTCGGCGGCATCGAGAAGGTGCCCGCAGAACTGCTCGCTCCGGCCGCTCATTTTCGGCGGATTCCCCGCACCGGCCAGGTTTCGACGCTGGTCATCGTCGAGAGCAATGACGGCGCCATCGGCTATGGCGAGGCTTTTGGCTTGCCCCATGCCGGCGCGGCGACTGCGATCATCAACGGTGTCCCTTGTGGGATCTCAAGGCGCGGGCCGCCGGCCTGCCGCTCGCGACGCTGCTGGGCGGCTCGCCGGGCCCGGTCGCGACCTATGTCAGCCCCGTCGGCTTCCAGGATCATCCCGACAAGTCGGCGCGCGCCGCGCGGGCCTATCTCGATCAGGGCTACACCGCCATCAAGCTCAAGGTCGGCCGCGGCCTCGCGATCGATATCGATCATATCGCTGCCGTGCGCGGCGAAATGGGCTCTGACAAGGCGCTCTATCTCGATGCGAATTGCGCCTATGACGTGCCTACGGCGATCGCGGTCGCCAAGGCGCTCGCTCCCTACAATATCGGCTGGTTCGAGGAGCCGGTGCCGCCTGATGATCCCCAGGCCCTCGCCGAGGTGCGCAGGGCTTCGCCCGTGCCGGTAGCAGCGGGCGAGAACGATTTTACGCTCGCCGCTCACGCCAAACTGGTCGCTGCCGATGCGGTCGATTTCCTGCAGCCAAATATTTCACGCGCGGGTGGCGTGTCGGGTCTGATGGCGATCGGCGCGCTCTGTGCGCGCTCCGGCATCCTGATGGCACCGCATGGCGTCGGCAGCTGCGTCGCCGTCTCGGCGGCAGTGCATACCTGCCGGGCGGCGCCAGCCGTCCATGGCTATGAGGCAAACCGGCTGCTGAACCCGCTGCGCGACAACATGGCGGTGCGCCCACTCGTCACGGAAGCCGGGCAACTCGTCGCTCAGGATTTCCCGGGTCACGGGGGCGAGCCGGATCTAGCACGCCTTGCCCGTTACGTCGTGAACGGCCTCGAGACCAACGCGGAGCGGGGCGATGTCATCCATATCAGTGCGTAGCCCCGGCGACATGGGCGAACTCGTCGGCAAGCCCGGCGAGACGCTCGCCGAGACCTTGCGGCGCACGCTGCTCGACATGATCGTCTTCGGCTACTTCGAGCGGGGCACGCGGCTCTATCCGGAAAAGCTCGCCGAGCATTTCAACGTCAGCCTGACTCCGGTGCGCGAGGCCCTGATGCGACTGGCGGCGGAGGGCTTCATCGAGGTCATCCAGCGGCGCGGCTATCATATCCGCGACCCCGACGCGAAGCAGGTTCTCGACCTCTGGCAGGTGCGGCTCGCAATCGAGCTGATGGCCGGCGAACTGATGATCGGACGCCTGAACGAAGGCAGCCTCGACATCACGGCTGTCGACGCGATCGAGGAGGTCCAGCGCCGCCTCGAAGTCGATCCGCAGGAGATCTCGCACAAGAATCGACATGAGCAGAACGCGAGCTTCCATCACAAGATCGTCGAGTTCAGCGGCAACGACCTGCTGCTCTCGACCTATCGCGGAATCCAGATGCAGGTGCTGAACGCCTGGATCCAGCGCGGCATCGAATCCTGGCGCACGCGCCATGCCTCGGAAGCCGTCGAGCACCGCGCCATCATCAAAGCGCTGCGCGACCGCAATCCCAACGACTACGCGAAGGCGGTGCGCGCCCATCTGGGCCGCTCGCTCAAGGACGCGCTGGCTGATCTCAAGGCCCGCAATCTGATCGAAGAACTCGCACAGAGCCGAACCTAATCGGCCGCTTTTTCATGGGGAGGAAATGAACATGAAGAGACGTCACGTTCTAAATGGCCTGGCGGCGCTCGGTTTCGTGGCTGCAGGCGCGCTTGTTCCACAGGCCCCGGTCTTGGCGCAGACCAAGACGATCCGCATGTGGACGTTCCTGAGCGCCACAGGGACGACGCCGCGCGAGGTGGCCCTGGCGCAGATCATCAAGAATTACGAGGCCGCCAATCCCGGCACGAAGATCGTCGTGGAGACGCAGGTCTGGGATCAGATGACACCGAAGTTCCTGGCGGCCCATCGCGCCGGCAACGCGCCCGACATCAGTTGGGTGGTGACCGATTTCCTTGGCGACGCGATCGGCTCCGGATCGCTGGCCGACCTCAACGAGCTGTTCATCAAAAAATGGCCGGCAGAACAGGTCAAGGACCATGCCAGCGCCTATTGGGACCTGACCAAGAAGGGCGACAAACAATATGCCTTGTTCGCCTCGCCGAACTACATCTCGATCGTCTACCGCGCGGATCTGATGAAGGCTGCCGGCATTGACCCGGCTTCGATCAAGACCTGGGATGACTTCCGCGCCGCCGCCGAGAAGCTGACGGTGAAGAACGCCGGAGGCCAGGTGACGCGCTATGGCTATGCCCAGGGCTTCAGCGAGCAGCAGGCCGACCCGCACATGATGATCCCCTATCTTCTCGGAGAGGGCGAGACGCTGTTCAAGCCGGACGGAAAAGCCAATTTCGCCAGCCCCGCGGGCGTCGCCGCCATGACCTTCGCGACCGACCTGGTCAAGAAATACAATGTCTCGCCGCCCCAATCGGCGACCTGGACGGTCGACGACCTCTTCGAACAGTTCTCCTCCGACCGCGTCGCCATGATCCAGGGCCCGAGCGTGCGCGTCTCGACGTTGCAGGCCAAGCTCGGCAAGGAGAATGTCGGCCTGATGCTTTGGCCGGGCAACGGCAAGTCCGCCCATTCGCCGGCTGTCATGGCCGGTTGGGCCGTCGGCGTCTGGTCAAAGGGCACGCAGAAGGAGGAGGCCGGCAAGTTCGTAGACTACCTGTTGGGCGCGGAAGCCGAGAAGATCTGGGTCACCATCGGCGGGCAGTCGCCCCTGATGGGATCAACGGCGAAGGCGGTCGCCCCCTTCGTCGACCAGCCGGGCAACGGCTATATCCGCGTCGCCGCCGAGGGGGCGAGCAAATATGGCTGGCTCACTCCGATTGAGTTCAATGTCGGCGGCTACCGGCAGGCGCTGAACAAGGCGACGCAACGCATCATCGTCGAAGGCGTCGCCGTCAAGGCGGCCCTCGAAGAGGCAGAAACCCGCTTCAACCGTCAGAACAATCGCTGACGTGAGCCAGGCGGAGTCGAATCCGGCTCCGCCTTCGATCAGGGATCGCTCTCGATGACGATGTATTCGCGCCTCGCCGGCGTCAATTACGTGCTGCCTGCGATGGCCCTGCTCATGCTGGTGCTGTTCTCGCCGGTCCTCTACGGCTTCTGGTTCAGCCTGTTCCGCATCCAGTATGGCGCGCCGACGGATTTCGCGGGCCTGGAAAACTATGCACGGCTGCTCGACGATCCAGTGCTCGCCGCCACGTTCGAGCGCAGCGCGCTGTTCACCTGCGCCGCCGTCGCGCTGACACTGGTCATCGCGCTTGCTCTCGCCGTCTGGATCAACCGACTCGGCCAGCGGCTCGGCTTCGTCGTCCAGATGATCGTCATCCTGCCCTGGATCATCTCGACGGTGGTGGCGACGCTGCTGTTCCGCTGGGTCTTCGTCAGCGATATCGGGCTGGTGGGATCGCTGATCCKGATGGCGGGCATCCCCGACGTGCAGCTCCTCAACAGCCCCGGCAGCGCCATGGCCTTGCTGATTGGCGTCTCGGTGTGGAAGCGGGTTGGCTATGCCGTGATCATCCTGCTCGCGGGGCTCAAGGGCATTCCCGACGATTACGAGGAAGCCGCCAAGATCGATGGCGCCAATCCTTGGCAGATCTTCTGGCTGATCGTGCTGCCGCTCTTGAAGACTCCGCTGTTGCTGGTCACGATCGTGCTGACCCTGTCCAACCTTAATACCGTCGAGACACCGCTCGTCCTGACCGGCGGCGGACCGGGCGATGCGACACGAATCCTGCCGATCGAGGTGTTCGACCGCGCCTTCGTGAATTTTGACCTCGGCTCGGCCACGGCGCTCGCCCTGGTGATGTTTGCCGGCAATATCCTGCTCGTCCTGGCCTATGTCAGGCTCGCGAAGTGGAAGACGTGATGAGCGCTGCCTCTTCCGCCGCTCATCCCAGGCCCGTCCCAGCGCAGAATGCCCAGCCGGTCGGAGCCCGCGCGATCCTGCCCGGCCCGCTCGGCTTCGTCATCGCCGCCCTCTTCCTGGTGCTGGCCGGCCTCAATTTGCTGCCCCTGTTCTGGGGCGTGCTCACCTCGCTCAAGTCGCAACCGGCCCTGTTCAGGACGCCTCCGGTGCTGTTTGATTTCATACCGACGGCCGAGAACTACCAGCGCGTCGTCGACAGCGGCTTTCTCGGCAATATGCGTGTGAGCGTGTTCTATTGCGTGGTCACGGTGGCGAGCGTGCTGCTGCTCGCGCTGCCTGCCGCCTATGCCTTCGACCGCTTCGATTTCCCACTGCGCCGGGCGCTGTTCATGCTCGTCGTCGCCAGCATTCCGCTGTCGCTCGGCGCGGCCGCGCTGCTGATCCCGAACTATCTGTATTTCACCCGGCTGGGCCTGACCAATTCCTGGTTCACGCTGCCGGTGATCTACACCGCCTACCAGCTGCCGATGGCGATTTGGATCATCAAGGGCTCGCTGGAAGCCATCCCGCGCGAACTCGATGAGGCCGCGATCATAGACGGCGCCACGCATTTCCAGATCCTGACGCGCGTGATGCTGCCCCTGACGCGGCCCGCACTGGGCGCGGCCGGGGTGCTGACCTTCGTCGCCTGCTGGAACGAATTCGTGGCCGGCTCGGTGATGATCGACACGCCGGACCTGCGGCCGATCCAGCCGGCGATCTACAATTTCATCGGCTATTTCGGGCGCGAATGGGGCCCTCTGACAGCCTCCGCGACGCTCGCCATTCTCCCCATCCTCATCGCATTCGCCTTGCTCAGCCGCCTCATCGTGTCCGGCCTGACCAAGGGTTCGGTCAAGGGCTGAGACATGCATACCATCTCCAATATCGGCTGCGACGAGGCTGAGGCCGTCATCACTGCCGCAGCCAGGGAAGCGGCGCAGATCGGCGTGCCGCAGAACATCGCGATCGTCGATGCCGCTGGCCACCTGGTGGCCTTCCGCCGAATGGACGGGGCGAAATTCACCTCGATCGAGATCGCGCTGGCAAAGGCCTTCACTGCGGCCGGCACCCTGGTCGAGACCCGGGCGATCGGGCCCAAGACCCTACCGGGTGAACCCGGCTTCGGCATCCAGAACATGCATGGCGGCCGCTTTACCACGCTCGCCGGCGGCATGCCGCTGAGAGCCGGGACACAGGTGGTCGGCGCGATCGGCGTCAGCTCTGGCTCGACCGCTCAGGACCAGCAGGTGGCCGAGGCCGGGGCGGCTGCCTTCGCTGCCCTCGGCCTCTCCGCCTGATCCGCCTTTCCCTGCCTCTGCAAGCATCGTGAGCCTCACCATGTGGGATATCATCATCGTGGGCGGCGGTTCGGCCGGCTGCGTCCTGGCCAATCGCCTCTCCGCCGACCTATCGAGAAAGGTCCTGCTGATCGAGGCCGGGCGCGACCTCAAGCCCGGGGAGGAAGGTGCGGCGATCCTCGACACTTATCCCGGCAAGGCCGCGTTCGACCCGCAGAACCACTGGCCGGACCTGCTGGTGCAGACTCAGCCGCATCTTCACAATGTGGCCAACCGTCCGCCCGCAAAGCGCTACGAGCAACCGATGCTGATCGGCGGTGGCTCCAGCATCAACGGCCAGATCGCCAATCGCGGCACGCCCGACGACTACAACGAATGGGGTCAGGCCGGCGCCGAGGGCTGGGACTGGGACGCCGTGCTACCCTATTTCATCAAGGCTGAGACGGATCTGGACTATTCGGGACCGCTGCACGGCAAGAGCGGGCCGATCCCGATCCACCGCATCCCGCATGAGCGCTGGCCTGCCTTCTCCATTGCCGCCGAGGCCGCCATGGAAGCGCAGGGTTTACCAGACATCAAGGACCAGAACGGTGCCTTCGGCGACGGGCATTTTGCTATAACGCTGTCAAACAACGGGCAGCATCGCGTGTCGACCGCCATGGCCTATCTCGACGCCGCGACCCGGCGACGGCCCAATCTCACGATCATGACCAACACTCAGGTGCTCACTCTGGCGATGCAGGGCAATCAGGTCGTCGGCGTCGACATCGCAAGGGGCAAGGGCCAGGAAAGGCTGGCGGCCCGCGAGGTCGTGGTGTCCTCCGGCAGCATGCACTCGCCGGCCCTGCTGATGCGCTCCGGCATCGGCCCAGGCGGGCATCTGCGCTCGCTCGGCATCGAGGTCCGGGCCAATCTGCAGGGCGTGGGCGCCAATCTGCAGGAGCACCCCGGCATCTCGCTCTCGGGCTACATCAAGCCAGCGGCGCGGCTCGGCAACTCGACGCGCCGCCATATCCATGTCGGCATGCGCTACAGTTCCGGCGTCGAGGAGTGCGGGCCGTCCGACATGTTCCTGATGGTCGCCGCCAAATCCGCCTGGCATCCGCTGGGACCGCGGATCGGCACAATCATCTCCTGGATCAATAAGGCTCATTCGCGCGGCGAGGTGCGGCTGGCATCGTCGGATCCGCGCAAGGAGCCGACAGCGGACTTCAATTATCTCTCCGACCATCGCGATCTCCAGCGCATGGGCGCGGCCGTCCACCTTATTGCAAGGCTCTTTGCCACGCGGCCCCTTGCCGATCTCGTCGAGATGCCGGGCGCCTCGAGCTATAGCGGCTTTGCCAAGTCGCTGGGCCGCCAGACCGTGCGCAACTACCTGATCACCGCGCCGATTGCGCTCGCCATCGATGCTCTGCCGCCGCTGCGAAAGCTGTTCTTCCAGCGCGCCGTCTCAAGCGGCATCAGCTTGCAATCGCTGCTGAACGAGCCCGACATCCTCGAGGCCTACGTCAAGGCACATGCCTTCGGCCAATGGCACTGCTGCGGAACCTGCCGCATGGGCGCTGCGGTCGACCCCGACGCGGTCGTGGACGGCGCCACGGGGCGGGTGCATGGCGTGGGCGGCCTCAGCGTCGTCGATGCCTCGATCATGCCCACCGCGCCACGCGCGAACCTGAACCTGCCGGTGATCATGATGGCCGAGCGCATGGCAGACCTGATCGCGGCCCGACCAACCTAGGCTATACCTGCCAGTGCGGACGGACGTGGCAGCATCGTCGAACATGCCGATCACCGAGCGAGCGGCACGCTGAACGCCACCGCCCAGCCGGAGATCAACGACGAGGCGCCTCGATCTACGGCCGAATACTGGTCAGGTTGGGCACGATCGTGGGCTGGTCGAGCGCGGCGAAGCAGATTTCGCAGCACGCCCTCTAAGCCGCAATGAACCCCGGCGCCTGGTCAAAACTCGCCAACTGTGGATCGGACGAGGAGTGCCGGCCCCTGCGTCGGATTGAATGGCCCAGACAGCACCAGGGGATGTCGTCTTTTCTGTCCATGCGGAATCGAAGCCGACGATGGTTCAGAAGCAACAACTCATTTTGGGTTAGTTCACCGAGCTGATGTTCTGCGCGACAGCACCGGCTAATCCAAATTTGCGGTGCGATTTTGCGTCAGGGCTACCTAACGCCGCCAGCCAGTCACGCGCTCGCGCAGCCGGGACACGCTGCAGCCGGTGCAGCACGTCGTCATCGAAATGCTCGGCGCGACAAAGAGAGCGTGCGTCTGCGCAGATGCGATCGAATAGGTGCGCGGTCACGAAAGTATCTGCACTCGCTCGATGGAGCCGTCCAGGGAACGAAATGCCCATCTCTTCGATGAGGCCGCCCAATCGATAACTCTTCCGGCCCGGAAACATGCGCCGAGCCAACAGCAGAGTGCAAAGAGTGCGAACGGGCTGCCCCTCAAGGAATTCACTCGCCTCGTGCTCGTAGAATTTTCGGTCGAAGCCCGCGTTGTGGCAAACGACGGGCGACGATCCAATGAAGGAAGCCAGCTGACGCATGGCTATAGCCGAGGTCGGTGCACCGCTCAGCATCGCAGTGGTTATTCCGGTGATCTGAGTGATCTCCTGGGGCACGCGAACGCCTGGGTCGACAAAGGTGAGTAACTCGTGGCCCGCTCGACCATCCAGCACTTCGCGGGCTGATACTTCAATCACACGAGCCCCCAAGGCAGGGCTGAGGCCGGTCGTCTCGAAGTCGAGCACGACAAAGCGTCCGCCGGGAATGCTGTTCAAGGTAGAGACTCCTGGCGCCTGCTTCGTTGATTCGAGGACAGGATATCATTCAAGGACGGTCGGCCGCGCCTGAAGTCCTCGGGCATTCGGGCGGGGGGATATAACCGAATGGGGCGGCTCGTTGACCATTTATCTGCGGCAGGCGGACTAGAGAGATGACGCTGCACAGCGGGGGGGCATCGGCAGCAATCATCGCTTTAGAAGTGCTCCGTCGATGACGAAGACGGTGTCTCTGGTGGCTCATTGGGATCACGACTCGCGTCGGATTTTTGAGGCGAAGCTTTTGGAAATTAAAGGGATTTATCTCGCGCTCGGCAAACTCAAATCCAGCTTCGGAGGGCAACGCTCTATCCAGCTGAGCTACGGGCGCAATCCGTGGATGGTGGATCGCTGATTGCCGGACGCTCGGCAACAGGCGTTTGATCGAAGGCCGAACTGGAGACGGCACTGGTTCAAATCCTGTTGGGCGGGCCGATTAAGTCGAAGTTAATATTCCGGGGCTGGCAGCCGTGGCGGACCGGCGTCTCGTTGCGATCATCAGGGGCAGCTTGCCGGATGGGGCCATGCCCACTTCACGACGGATGCATCCGCCTATCGGCCGGCCGCGCCCCGAAGCGCCGCCGACCGATTGGTCCGTTTCGATGATCCGTGGCCAATCGATCGTCACTCCAGTGCGGGCAACGGGCTCGCGGAGGGCGCGTGCCAAGCGGCGGTTTTCAGCCTTCGGTTCAGAGCGGCAAGAAACGCCATGCACATAGATTGGGACGCAGGGCGATGGCAGGTTCGGCTGCTTGGCCTAGATTGATGCGTTCGCATTCGCGCGCACTCTTGAACAAGGAGCCCCATAATGATCCGTTCGATCACATTCGCCGGCTTTATCGGCCTCGGCCTCTTCCTCGCAGGCTGCAACCCTGAGTCTCAGTCGCAGCGCACGCTTGGCGGCGCTGCAATTGGCGCTGGCGGCGGTGCGCTCATTGGTGGGATCGCGGGCGGCGGACGGGGGGCCGCGATCGGTGCCCTCGCTGGTGGCGTGACCGGTGCGGTCGTCGGCCGGGCGACAACCCCGAACAACTGCATCTTCCAGGACAGGAGCGGTCGCCGTTTCACGGGGCCCTGCCCATAAGGCGCGCCTGAGCGCAGCTGCGGGCCAAAGGGCCGGCCGCCTGGCAGCATCTGGTCTTGTACACGGCCGCTCCGATGGGGTGGTCGGGCCAAGACCGCAACCCTATCGGGGCGGCCCGTCGCACCGGCGACGGTCCRGCCTTCATGAGTGAACGAAACTGCGTCGGATGCCGAAGCAGTCAATGGCGGGATTCCGAGCCAGGACCTGATTGCCGGTTGCAATTTGATCGAGCGGTTGGACCGAATCGGCTATGTGCCGGAATGTCAGTTACGTAACCAGCCATCGTGCGACGGTGCCGGAGAGCGAATGAGGCTGCTTGCTGAGAAGGGCGTGAAGGCCATCTGGCTGATGGCCACGCTCATCCTCTGCGCCTGCTCGGCTGCGGATGTCGGGCCCGTCAATAGTCACGCGGAGAAGACGCCGCCACCGTCGCCGGAATTCGTCCCCGATCGCGGGGATGACGGCTCGATGGTCGTTGGCCTCGCCTTCTCGGGAGGTGGCGTTCGCGCTTCAGCCTTTTCCTACGGCGTCCTGCGTGCGCTTGACGATATCGTCGTCGACGAGAAGCCTTATCGACGTACGATGGTCGATAATGTCCGGATGATTTCCGGGGTCTCCGGCGGCGCCATTACCGCGGCCTATTTCGGCTATCGTGGCCGCGACGACTACCGTGATTTCGATGATCGCTTCTTGTTCCAGCACGCAGAAGCGAGCATGGAAACATCGCTGGCGTCACCCTTCAGCCTGTCCCGGGCAGTGGCTGGCGGCGTCAATGACCGAAATACCTTTGCACGCTGGTTGAACGATAATCTGTTCGATGGGGCAGATTTTACCCGTTTCAAATGGGCGAACGCACCGTCCGTCTGGATCAGCGCTTCGGATATCTACAATCGGACGCCTTTTCTATTTAGCTACGATACCTTTGCGGCGCTCTGCAGTGATCTCGACAAGCTGAAGATTTCGGATGCGGTGGCAGCCTCCGCCGCCGTGCCTGTCGTCTTTGCGCCCGTCGTGCTGGCTGCCACCAAACAGGATTGCGGCTATAGCCGCCCCGCCTGGTTGAAGGAGGCGCTGAGTGGCTCCAACCCATCCACGCGACTGACGGCCTACGCCAACGCATTGCACTCCTATCATGCCGAAGACGGCATCAAGTTTGTGCGGCTGATGGATGGCGGGCTGACGGACAATCTGGGCATAACGGGTTTCGTCCTCGAAAGAAGCGCGTCAAAGACACCGCACGGACCATTATCGGCGGAGCAGGCCGTCAAGCTGCGCCATTTCCTGTTCATCGTTGCCGATGCTGGCCGCGGGCAAACGGATGATTGGGGGGCTTCGATGAATGGCCCCTGGCTGGCGCCGCTGGTCGAAGCGGCAATCGATACCGGCATGACCTCATCGTCTCGCCATGGTCTCGACGCTTTGAACTTTGCCGTCGAAAGGTGGAAGGAGCGGGTGGTCCGCTATCGTTGCGGGTTGCCGTTGGAAACCGTGCGCCGGATCCGGGGCAGCGCTGACGGCTGGGACTGCCGTAAGGTGGATTTCAAGGTCGAACACCTTGAATTCGCTGATCTGGAACAGAACGTCGCGTCCCACCTGAACCGCGTCGAAACGCGGCTCTCGCTGCCGCGCGAGCAGGTCGAGCTGCTCATCGAGGCCGGAAGGACGGTTGTTCACCGGAGCGCGGCCGTGAAGCAGGCGGTCGACGATGTCCGCCGCGCTGCGGGCGTCAGCGGGGGAAATTGATCGCGAGGCCCCTGTCGTTCAGACAACGGCGCGTCTGCCAGAACCCGGCCTAACCAAATGGATTGAACGGCGTCGGGAAACGTCCGGTGGGAGCGATTTCCGCATAGGCCGATCGCGCAATCAGCTGTCCGGCTCCGGGCTGCGCAAGCACATTGGTGCCGTCGAAGATCAACTGGCCGCGCTGGTAGGTCGCAGTGGGGTAGCCGAGCACCTCGAGCCCCTCATAGGGCGTGTAGTCGCTGCCATGGTGCTGCAGCGCGTTGGTCAGGCGCATGCGCTTGGTCGGATCGAAGACGACGATATCGGCATCGGCGCCGATCGCGATGGAACCCTTGCGCGGGGCAAGCCCGAAACGGCGCGCCGGATTGGTCGCAACGAGCGAGACGAACGTGCGCAGATCGATGCGCCCCTTGGCGACCCCCTCGGAATAGAGAATCGGCAAGCGCGCTGCGAGGCCGGGAACGCCGTTCGGGATCTTGTTGAAGGGGGCCGTTTCGCCGTGCTGCTTCTTGCCGCGCGGATCGTCGAAACGCAGCGGCGAGTGATCGGACGAGACGATATCGATGACGCCGTCTCGGATGAGCTGCCAGAGCGCCTCGCGATCGGATGGCGGCCGCAGCGCCGGCGAGATCATGAACTTGGCGCCTTCGAAGCCCGGCCGGTCCATGTCGGATTCGCCGAGCACGAGATACTGCGTGCAGGTCTCCGCCCAGGCCTTCTGGCCGCGGGCCTGGGCCCGCGCCACCTCCTCCCCGGACTGTGCGCCCGAGACGTGGAAGACCTGGACCGGGGTGTCGAGCGCCTCCGCCAGCGCCAGAATGCGGTGGGTCGCTTCGCGTTCGACCACCATGGGTTTCGCCCAGGCAAGATGCTTTGGTGCGCTCAGCCCTGCCGCCAGCAGCGCCTGCGTCAGCCAGCCGATCAGTTCGTGATGTTCGGCATGCACGCAGACGAGTGCTCCGGCACGTCGCGCCGCCGCGAGCGTCTGCAGGATCTGCGCATCGGCGAGGCGATTGCTCTCATAGGTCATGAAGACCTTCACGGAGCGATGCCCCGCTGCAACCAGCGCCGGYAGTTCTCGCTCGATCACCTCGGGCGTCGGGTCGTTGATCAGCAGGTGAAAACCGTGATCGATGCGCGCCTGCTTCGCTTTCGCGCCATAGGCCGCAACCGCCTCGGCAAGCGACCCGCCGCGCGTCTGAGGCGCGTGGCAGACGATCGTTGTCGTGCCGCCCGCCGCAGCTGACGCTGTCCCGCTCGCAAAATCRTCGGCGATGTCGGCGCCGGACGAGAAGGGCTGGTCGAGATGCACATGCGTGTCGACCCCGCCCGGAAGGACCAGCAATCCCTTCGCATCGATATCGGTGTCGCCTCGAGGCAGACCGGCGCCGATCGCGGCAATCAACCCATCCTTGACGCCGACATCGCAAACAGAGATGTCGGACGCGGTCACCGTCGTTCCGCCACGAATGACGAGATCGAAATCGCTCATTGCAGTTCTCCGGTTCTGGCGGCTGGCTCGCCATTCACAAGCCGGCGCGGCTGCGCCGCAGTCTCGAGGGGATGATGAAGACGGAATTGCGCGTCCGGTTGGGCGAGCGGAGCTTTGGCGTCGAGCGGCCTTGGGGCGATTTGTCCCAAACGTCGGGAAAGATCACCGACGTCACGAACGATGCCGAAGGTCGCGCCTATGTGCTGCTGCGCTCCGACGTCGCGGTCGACGCTCCCGGCCCCTGCGTCGTGGTTCTCGACCGTGAGGGATGCCGGATCGCGAGCTGGGGCGAAGGTCTCTGCGTCGATGCGCACAAGATTGCGGCAGGCCCCGATGGCGTGATCGCCATTGTCGATCGTGATGCTCACCGCATCCTGTTCTGCGACCGGGATGGCGCGGTGCGGAGCCAGATCGGCGAGACGCATCAGCCGGGCGCGCCGTTCAGTCATCCCAGCGATATCGCCTTTGCCCCGGACGGAGGATTCTATGTGGCGGATGGCTATGGCCACGCGCTCGTGCATCGTTTCGACCGCGCCGGGCGGCATCTGTCGAGCTGGGGCTCCGTCGGCACGGCGCCGGGCGCGTTCCTGACGCCACATGGCATCTGCGTTCTCAGCGATGGCCGCGTGATCGTCGCCGATCGCGAGAACAGCCGCGTGCAGGCCTTCACAGCCACCGGCGATCTGCTCGCCATCTGGGATGGGTTTCTGCGGCCGCAGGATGTCGTCGCCGATGCCGCCGATCGCATCCATGTCTGCGATTCGATTCCCACGCTCAGCCTGCTCGCCCCTGATGGGAGCCTGCTCGGCCGCTGTCGTCCTGTGCTGAACGGTGCGCATGGCATGTGGCTCGCGCCGAACGGCGACATACTCCTTGCGGAGACCAGCCCCAACCGCCTGACGCGGCTGTTCCCGGTCTAAGGCATCGGCCCGAACGTTGGATTGCGGTGTTCGGGACAGCCGATGCGAACACGGATGACCTCGCCGCTGGTCCGGACGCGGGCCGGCACTCATCCGGCCTGCGCGACGGCCCTGTGCTGCAGGCGCGACACCATCCGGACGAACGGCCAGAACATCAGGAAATAGACGATCGCGACCGCAACCAGCGGCGTCGGGTTGTACAGAAGGCCCTGGGCGAGCTGCGCGGAACGCAGCAGTTCCTGCAGGGCGACGGCTGAGGCGATCGAGGTCTGTTTGACCAGCTCGACCGTGTTGCTGATCAGGTCGGGCAGCACATTGCGGGCGCCTTGCGGCACCACGACATAGGTCATGCTCTGGCGCCAGGTCAGCCCGGTGGAGCGCGCCGCTTCGCGCTGACCCTTCGGCACGGACTCGATGCCGGCACGGAAGATCTCGGCAAAGTAGCTGGACCCGTTGAGGGTCAGTGCGAGCACGGCGGCGGTGAACTCGTTCAGCTTCAGCCCGAGGAAGGGCAGGCCGAAGAAAATGAAGATCAGCAGCACCAGCGGCGGGATCGCCCGCATGACGTCGACATAGGCGACCAGCAGCATCCGCAGCAGCCTGCTGGGCGAATCCTGCGCCATCGCGATGGCGACACCACAGGCGACGGATAGCGGCACGGCGACCGCCGCAAGCGCCAGCGTCATCCAGAAGCCCTGCAGGAGCAGTGGCCAGACTTCCCGGAGGACGTCGATATTGAGAAATGTCGTGACGAGTTCGTCCATCACGACCTCGGATGAGCGTAAGCGCGTTCGAGCCAGCGCGTGAAGCGCACGAATGGCAGGAACAGGGCGAGGAACAGCAGCGCGCCAACGGTGAGGGCTGTCGGATTGGCGACGTTCGACTGAATGCTCGATGTCACATTGAGCAGTTCGGGGACCGCGACGACCGAGCCGAGCGTCGTGCCCTTGCTGATACCGATCGCGCGGTTGGTCAGGGGCGGGATCGAGATCCGCACGACCTGCGGCAGGATGATATGGACCAGCGTCTGGTTGAAGCCGAGGCCCGTCGAGCGCCCGGCTTCCCATTGGCCCTTGGCAACCGCATTGATGCCGGCCCAGAAGATCTCTTCGGAGAAGGCCGAGAGCACGATCGCCAGCGCCAGGACGGTGGCGGTGAACGGCCCCAGCATCAACCCGAAGGAGGGCAGCGCGAAATAGGCCAGCATGATCAGCACGAGCTGCGGGATCGAGCGAAAGAAATCGATATAGAGGATGATCAGCGCGTTCAGCGGCCTGAAGCCGTAAAGCCGCAGGATCGCGATGGCGAGGCCGAGCGGCACGCCGATCAGCACCGTCAGGATCGACATTTCGATGGTGATGAGGAAGCCGCGCAGGATATCCGGCCAATAGGCGGACATCAGCGAGAAGTCGAAGAAATAGCGGACGATCTGGTCCATGACGTGCTGTCAGGCCCTGGAGCGCGTGACGAAGTCGCGGATGCGCTGGTGTTGCGGCGAGACCAGAATGTCTTCCGGGGTGCCTTCCGCCAGCACGGCACCATGATCCATGAACACGACGCGGTCGGCCACGTCGCGCGCGAAATGCATCTCATGCGTCACGACGATCATGGTCATGCCCATCTCCTTGGTGCGGACCATGACGTTCAGGACCTCGCCCACGAGCTCAGGGTCCAGCGCCGAGGTCGGCTCGTCGAAAAGCATCACCTGAGGCTCCAGCGCCATGGCGCGGGCAATGCCGACGCGCTGCTGCTGACCGCCCGATAGTTGCGCCGGATAGGAGTCGGCCTTGTGCGCGAGCCCGACCAGTTCGAGATGCTGGCGCGCCTTCTGCTCGGCCTCGGCCTTTCCGAGGCCTGCCACCTTGCGCAGTGCCAGGGTCACGTTTCCCAGGGCGGTCTTGTGCGGATAGAGGTTGATGCCCTGGAAGACCATGCCGATGCGCCGGCGCAGCAGGTTGAGATCGACCTTGGCGCCGGTCACTTCCTCGCCGCCGACGCGGATGGTCCCTGCCGTCGGTTCCTCCAGCCGGTTGATGCAGCGCAGGCAGGTGCTCTTGCCCGAGCCGGACGAGCCGACGATCACGACGGCCTCGCCCTTGGCGACCCTGAGATCGACGCCGCGCAGGACCTCGACATTGCCGAAGCTCTTCCGCAGACCGTCTATGGCGACGATCGGGTCTGCGGATGCAGGCGTGATTGCGGTCGCCGACCTCACTTACAGACGGCCTTGTGCTCGGTCGCGTCATAGCCCTCGAAGTCCGGGGCACCGATGCCCGGATAGATCTTCGCCGAGGAGGACGAGGCGTCCGGCTTCACGCCGAACCATTTCTCATGGATCTTGGCGAGCGTTCCGTCCGTCTTGATGCATTCGAGGGCTTCCTCGACCTTGGCGCGAAACGCTGCGTCCTCCTTGCGGAAGGCGATGCCGAAATTGCGACCGCTGTCGAGCACGAACGCAACCTCGGCAGCGGGCGTCTGCGTCGAAACATAGCGCGAGACCGGTGCATCGGCGACGTTGGCGAAGGCACGGCCGATCATCACGGCCTGCACCGCGTCGGCATTCTTGTTGTAGCGCTGGATCGTATAGCCGTACTTGGCTTCGTTGTCGGTCAGCCACTTGTCGGAAATGCTACCATTGTTCACGGTCAGCGCCTTGCCCTTCAGCTCCTCGAGATTGGCGATCTTGCCGCCTTTCTTGACGAGGAAGCCGAGGCCGGTCGGCATGTAGGGCTCGCTGAACAGCATCTGCTGGGCGCGCTCCGGCGTGATGTTGGTCGGCGCCGGGATCATCTCATAGCGCTTGGAGAAGAGGCCGGCGAAGATCGCCGAGAAGTTCGAGTCGGTTACGTCGACGCCCGGGCGGCCCAGCTTCTGCGCCAGCGCCAGCGACATGTCATAGGTGAACCCGGTGGTCTCGCCGGCCGCCGTCTTGAAGCAGAATGGGGCAAAGCCGAGGTCGCAAGCCACTTTCAGCTTCTCATTGGCTGGATGATCGGCGTCCTGGGCCAGCACAGGGGTGACAAGGAGCGCCGCCACGGCGAATCCCTGAACGGCCGTGCGCGCCGCTTTGACCGACAAAAACCTCATCATCCTGCTCCCGTTAGATGTTGTCCCCGGGGGCCGCGATCGCCGCGCCTGTCGCTTGCAACGATCCGGCCGCCCAGAGGCAAAACTCTAACAGTGCGAATTCATGCCTTACCAATCACTTGTTGTCGGGTTGCCATAACCTTGTGTTAAGTCCCCGGCGTCGGCCTCCTCGCCATGTCCGCCAGGCGGAGGCGGGACAAGATCGCGCAGGATGTCGACGAAGGCGCGTGCCGTGCGTGACAGGGGTTCGTAGCGAAGTGTCAGCAGATGCGCGCGCACACGCGTCTTGGGCGCGAGCGGACGTGAGACCAGTTCGGGCCATGTCCGGCCGCGCAGGACGAATTCGTCGACAACGGCAACCCCCGCTCCGGCTCTGACCATCGCGCAGGCGACGGGGGTGAAGCGAACGACGGTGCTGATGCGAAGGGGCTCGGGGCCGCAAGCCAGTGCCCTTTGGACAATGTCTCCGTAGGGCGTCTGCGGCCCGAAACCGATCAGCGGATAGGGGGCGATATCGGCTGGCCGGACGACGCGCAATCGGGTCAGCGGGTGGTCGCGCGGCATGATCGCCATCAGGCGCCCCTCCGTGACCACCTCCGATTGAATGGTCGGCTCGTCCACCGGCAGCACGGAAACACCGAGATCGGCCCGCGCACTGGTGATCTTGGCGATCACTTCGAGCAGCGTCAGGATCTCGAACTCCACGCGCAGATCGGAAAAGCGCCCGCGCAGCCGCGCGATCGCGTCGGGAACCATGGTCTGGCCGACGCTCGGGCTGGCGACGATGCGGACCGTGCCGGTCCCGCGCTCGCGCAGTTCCTCGGCGAGTTCGTTGACGCGCAGCACGCCCTGGTGGACCTGGTCGACCTCGGTGAAGAGGCGCCGCGCTTCCGGCGTCGGCTGGATCCGACCGCGGACGCGCTCGAACAGGCGCAACTCCAGCCGGTCCTCCGTATAGGCCAGGAGCCGGCTGATGGCTGGCTGCGAGACCGAGAGCAGGCGCGCCGCGCCGCTGATCGATCCGGTGATCATGATCGCGCGGAAAACTTCCAGCTGCCGCAGGTTCAATCGCATGCGAATAACATTCAGTTATGACCTCCAGCCGAATTAGCWTGTTTGCTTGGACGTGCCGCCATCTAAGTTCGTCCGGGCTCGGCGGGATGCCGGCATGCCAGATTGATTCGAGGCTGACCGATGGGACGTTTTCTGACGATTGGGGATGTCGAGGCGGCTATTGCAGGCGGCTCGATCTTTGCTGCGGGCGGCGGTGGCTGGGCCGAGCACGGGCGCATGCTGGGGACTGCAGCGGTGATGGCCGGCCGGCCGGAGTTGGTCTCGATCGAAGAGGCGCCGGACGACGCGATCATCGCGACCGCGGCTGCAATCGGCGCTCCTGCCGGCACGACGGACTGGGAGATGCAGGGCGTCGACTACGTCCGGGCCGTCCAGCTGCTGCAGGATGCGCTGGGCAAGCCAGTCTATGGCCTGATCATCGGCCAGAACGGCATGTCGAGCACGCTCAATGCCTGGCTCCCGAGCGCCCTCCTCGGCGTGAAGGTGATCGATGCCGTTGGTGATATCCGCGCCCATCCCACCGGCGACATGGGGTCGATCGGCCTTGCCAACAGCCCCGAGGCGACGATCCAGACGGCTGTCGGCGGCAATCGCGCCAAGAATTCCTATATCGAGCTCGTGACGCGCGGCGCGACGGGGAAGGTCTCGCCGATCCTGCGCACGGCCTCGGACATGTCGGGCGGGTTCATCGCGTCCTGCCGAAACCCGGTTCCGGCGTCCTATGTGCGCAAGCACGCGGCGCTCGGCGGTATTTCCATGGCGCTGGCGCTCGGGGAGCGCATCCTGGCCGCCACGCCCAAGGGCGGGCCCGCGGTCATCGACGCAATCTGCGACCAGGCCGGTGGATCGATTATCGGGCGTGGGACTGTTGTCCGCAAGGCGGTGCAGTACACCAGCGAAGCCTTTGATATCGGAACCATCCAGGTCGGCTCCGGCGCCGCGGCACGGATTCTCCATGTCATGAATGAGTACATGGCGGTGACCGATCTCGATGGCGCGCGCCTGGCGAGCTATCCCGATGTCATCACCACGCTCGGTTCGGATGGCCGGCCCATCAGCGTCGGCCATGTCACTGAGGGCATGGAGCTCTCGATCCTGCGCATTGCCAAGGATCGCATCCCGCTGAGCTCCAGCGTGACGGATCCGAGTGTCTACCCGATCGTAGAGAAGGCGCTCGGGATGGATTTCACGGGCTATGCGCTCGGGTGATCCGCCTGACGCGCACATGCACTGCTTCCGCTGTCGCGATAACGACCGATTATGGGCGACGGCGAAATTGGTATGTTTGGCTCTGAGGCCGAGCAGCTATCGTGACACGCATGGCCTGCGGGCCAGACAGCATCAACCGGGCATCTGACCATGAGTGATTTCGATCTCGTTCTTCGCGGCAATGTCGTTCTGTCCGACCAGATCATCGAGGATGGCTATGTCGCCGTCACTGGTGGCAAGGTCGGCGCTGTCGGTGCGGGTACACCGCCTTCGGCGCGCGAGACGCAGGATTTCCGCGGTCAGTGGATCATCCCGGGCGTGATCGACGGCCAGGTCCATTCCGGGAGCCAGGCCAACCACGAGGGCATCGGCATGTGCTCGCGCGCGGCCGCCGCCGGTGGCGTCACCGTCATGGTCGACATGCCCTATGACGAGCCCGAGCCGGTCACCAACGCCAGGCTTTTCAACGAGAAGGTCGCGATCGTCGAACGCGACGCACATGTCGATGTCGCGCTCTATGCCACGATCACCATCGAAAACGGCCTGCATGCCATTCCGGGCCTCGTCGATGCCGGCGCCTGCGCCTTCAAGTTCTCGACCTTCGAGGCGAACCCGACGCGCTTCCCGCGCATCGGCGACGACACGCTCTACGAGGCGTTCAAGCTGATCGAGCCGACGGGGCTCCTTTGCGGTGTCCACAACCAGGACCAGGAGATGACGCGCCGGAACATCGCGCGCCTGATCGAGGCCGGCGATACCGGCTCCGACGCCTTCCTGCGCGCCCATACCCCGCTGGTTGAGAACCTCGCCACGGCGCGGATCTACGAGATCGGCGCCGAGACCGGCGCCCGCGCCCATGCCGTCCATGTCTCGACCTCGCGCGGCTTCGAGATCTGCAACCTCTACAAGCGCGCCGGCTACAGGGCGACGGTCGAGAGCTGCGTGCAGTACTTCATGCTCAACGCCGAGGAGCACGCGCCTCGCTTCGGTGCCAAGATCAAGCACTACCCGCCGATCCGGCCGAAGGCGGAGAGCGAGCTGCTCTGGAGCCACCTCGCCGCCGGTCATTGCGACTTCATCTCCTCCGACCACGTCTCCTGGGGGCTGGAGAAGAAGGGCGACCCCAACATCTTCAAGAACACCTCCGGCGGTCCCGGCATCGAGACCCTGCTGCCGGCGCTGTGGACCGGCTGCGAGGAGCGCGGCATCTCCCCGACCATGGCGGTGAAGCAGCTTTGCGAAGGCCCGGCGAAGGCGTTCCTGCTCGCCGACAAGGGCCGTCTCGCGCCAGGCTCGGATGCCGACATCGTCGTGCTCGAGCCCGGCCGCTTCATCCATGATCCGAGCAAGAGCCTTGCGGCGGTGAAGTGGAGCTCGTTCGAGGGCCGCGAATTCCGCGTGCGGGTGGCTGCGACCTATGTCCGTGGCGCTCTTGCCTGGGATGGCGCGAAGATCTGCAACGAAGCGGGCGACGGCCGCTTCCTGCGGCCTGCGGCGTAAAGCGGCGAACGATGTCGATCGACGCAGAGCGTTTGTGGCGGCGTATCGAGGCGCTGTCCAAGATCACCGATCCCGATCGTCCCTGGACGCGGCGCTCCTTTACGCCGCGCTTCCTCGAAGGACGCAAATGGCTGGCGGCCGAGTTCCGCGCTGCCGGTCTGGAGACGACGATCGACGCAGGCGGCAATCTCGTCGGCCGCCTTGCGGGCGCCGATCCCTCGTTGAAGCCGATCATCATCGGCTCGCATTCCGACACGGTGCMCTCGGGCGGACGCTATGACGGGCTTCTCGGCGTGCTGGCGGGACTGGAAGTCGCGCAAAGCTTCATCGAGCGCGGCGACCGGCTGCGGCATTCGCTCGAGGTTTACGATTTCCTGGCCGAGGAGCCGAGCGAGTTCGGCCTCTCCTGCATCGGCAGCCGTGCGCTTGCCGGTGCGCTCTCCGACGAGATGCTGGCGATGACGCGCCCCGACGGCATGACGCTGCGCGAGGGTATCGGCTTCGTCGGCGGCCGGCCCGACGAGATCGCCTCGGTGCGGCGTACCGCCGAGAGCGTCGCGGCCTATGTCGAGGTGCATATCGAGCAGGGGCGCGTGCTGGAGAGCGAGGGCACGGCGATCGGTGTCGTTACAGACATCGTCGGCATTCGGCGCGAGCGCATCATCGTGTCCGGGCGGGCCGACCACGCGGGTGCGACGCCGATGCCCTTGCGCGCCGATGCGCTCGTCGGCGCGGCCAAGCTGATCGAGGCCGCTTACGAACGTGCCGGCGCGCGATCGAACGATCCCCAACCCCTGGTCGCCACCTTTGGTCGCATCGAGATCAGCCCCAATGCCGCCAATGCCGTGCCTGGTGAGGCGGTTCTGACGCTCGAGGTGCGTTCGGGCGACGAGGCGGCGGTCAAGGCGTTCGGCGAGGAACTGGTCAGCGATCTGAAGCCGGCACTGGCGGCGCTGCGTCTCACTGTGCGGTCGGAACCGATCAGCCATGTGCCGCCGACGGCCTGCGCGCCGGCCGTGCGCTCGGCGATCGCCGCTGCCGCGGCCTCGCTCGGTCTGTCGACGCGGGACCTGCCGAGTGGTGCCGGGCATGATGGCGTGTTCGTCGCCCGCACCGGTCCGATCGGCATGATCTTCGTGCCCTGTCTCGATGGCCGCAGCCACGCCCCGGAAGAGTCGATCGAGCCACAACAGGCCGGGGATGGCGCACGCGTCCTCGGTGAAACGGTGCGCCTGCTCGACGCGACCCTGGGTTGACGCGATGGAGTGGTCCGTCACCGATCTGGCCGAGCGCGATCTCTACAAGCTGCTCGTCAACACCGTGTTGCCGCGGCCGATCGCGCTCGTCACCACCGTGAATGCGCAGGGGCACGCCAATGCTGCGCCCTTCAGCTTCTTCAACGTCTTCAGCCACGCACCGCCGCTCGTCGTGCTTGGCATCGAAGGCCGCGATCTGGGGGATGCCCCGCTGAAGGATACGATGCGCAACATCCGCGCGACGGGGAGTTTCGTCGTCAACCTCGTCGACCGGGCGCTCGTCGACGCGATGCAGGTCTGCGCGATCGATTTTCCCGGCGATGTCGACGAGATCGCAGCCGCCGGGCTTGAAACAGCGCCCGGCCGCAAGGTCGCCGCGCCACGCCTCGCAGCGTCACCGGTCCAGCTCGAATGCCGCGAGACGGTGTCGCTGTCGCTGGGCACACGCCATCGCAACCTCGTCGTCGGCGAAATCCAGCACATCCATATTCGGGATGGCGCGGTCGATGAGCGGCTGCATGTCGACATCGACAAGCTCGACCTGGTCGGCCGCCTGCATGGTTCCGACTGGTATGTCACGATGCGCGACCGCTTCCAGGCGCCGCGCCAGACGCTCGACACCTGGCGCGCGCAACAGAGCGCGCTGCGTGCGAAGCCCGAAGGAGAGGCCCCGTGAGCGGCACGATCTTTGTCATCAACCCCAATTCGAACGGGGCAGTGACCGCCGGCATCGATACCGCGGTGGCGCCGCTGCGCTCGGTCGATGGTCCGCCGATCGAGTGCCTGACCCTGGCCGAGGGGCCTGCTGGCATCCAGTCCCAGCGCGATATCGACGGCCTGATACAGCCCATGCTGAGGCGGGCCGCCGCGCTGGAGAACGAGGCTTCGGCCTTCGTGATCGCCTGCTTCTCCGACCCGGGCATGTACGCGCTGCGCGAGCAGAGCGAGAAGCCGGTGCTGGGCATTGCCGAGTGCGGGGTCCTGACCGCTTTGACGCTGGGCCAGCGCTTCGGCGTGATCGCCATTCTGCCGGCCTCGATCCCGCGTCACTTGCGCTATTTCGGCGCGATGGGTGTGACGGACCGCCTGGCCGGCGATCTTTCGATCGGCCTGACGGTCGCCGAGCTTGCCGATGACGCGCGGACCATGGGACGGATGACCGATGTCGGGCGCACCTTGCGCGATACCCATCACGCCGATGTGCTGGTGATGGGCTGCGCCGGCATGGCGCGTTTCCGGGACCCGCTCGAGCAGGCGCTCGGCGTACCCGTGGTCGAGCCGACGCAGGCTGCGGTGACCATGGCGATCGGCCGCGCCCGGCTCGGCTGGGGCGGCCGCCCGCTTCGGGGACATGCCGCGTGACGGATCTAGTTGCGCGCCTCGCCGACATCGTCGGTGAGAGGCATGTGCTTGTCGATGCCGAAGCGCAGGCGCCGTTCCTGACGGATTGGCTCGGAAAATACAGGGGGGCTGCTGCCGCCATCGTCCGGCCCGGCTCGACCGAGGAGGTCGCGGCCGTGATGGCGCTTTGCACGGCGCGGAGGATTCCGGTCGTGCCCCAGGGCGGCAACACCAGCATGTCGGGCGGCGCGACGCCGGATATGTCGGGGCGCGCCATCGTCGTGTCGCTGACGCGCATGAACCGCATCCGCGCGGTCGATCCGATCGGCAACACGATGACGGTCGATGCCGGCACAGTGCTCGCCAAGGTCCAGGAGGCCGCGAAAGCGGCTGGACGCTTCTTCCCGCTCAGCCTTGGAGCCGAGGGGAGCTGCACGATCGGCGGGAATCTTGCGGCCAATGCCGGCGGCGTCGCCGTGCTGCGCTACGGCACCATGCGTGAACTGACGCTCGGGCTCGAGGTCGTTCTGCCGGACGGAAGGATCTGGGATGGCCTCACCGCGCTGCGCAAGGATAATACCGGTTACGCCTTGCGGGATCTGTTCATCGGATCGGAAGGGACGCTGGGCGTCATCACCGGCGCGGTCCTGAAACTGTTTCCTCAACCCTTGGCGCGCGCGACCGCTTTCGTCGCCTTGCGCGACGCGAACGCTGCCCTGTCCTTGCTGTCTTCGGTGCGTGCGCGCTGTGGCGATCGCCTGACCGCCTTCGAATTCATGACCGGCGATTGCCTCTCGCTCATCCTGAAGCACAGCGCCGAGGCGCGGTTGCCGCTTGGCGCCGTTCCGCCTGCGGCGGTGCTGATCGAATTGTCCGATGCGGATGACGAGTTGGCGCTGACCGAGCGGCTCGAAGGCGCGCTGGCAGAAGCCGTCGAGACGGAGATCGTTCTCGACGCCGCCATCGCCCAGGATGGTGTGCAGGCCAAGGCGTTCTGGCGCATCCGCGAAGGCGTCTCGGAAGCGCTGGTGCGCGAAGGCAAGGCTGCCAAGCACGATGTCTCGGTGCCGGTCGCGGCCATGGCCGATTTCGTCGCAGCCACCGATGCGGCTGTCATCGCTGCTGCTCCCGGGGTGCGCCCCATCGTGTTCGGCCATCTCGGCGACGGCAACCTGCACTACAATCTGCTGCCGCGTATGGGACAGAGCGATGCGGACTTCGCCGCCCTCGCACCGGAACTCACCCGCATCGTTCATGACGAGACGTGCAAGCGCCGCGGATCGATCAGCGCCGAGCATGGCATCGGTCAGCTTCGGGTCGCGGAGATGCCGCGCTGCAAGGCGCCGATCGAGCTGGACCTGATGCGCTCGCTCAAGACCCTGTTCGACCCCCACAATCTGCTCAATCCGGGCAAGTTGCTGCCCGACCCCGTCGAGAACTGAGGATCATCATGGCGTTGTTGGATGAAGGCGCGAAGGGCGTCTATGTAATCGCGGTCACTCCGTTCACGGAGGACGGCGCGCTCGACCTGCCGAGCACCGACCGCATGGTCGATTTCTACCTCGAGAAGGGCGCCACCGGCCTGACCGTGCTCGGCATGATGGGCGAGGCGCCGAAACTGACGGCAGAGGAATCGCGGATATTCGTGCGGCGGGTCCTGGCGCGGGTGCAKGGGCGTGTTCCGGTCGTGGTCGGCGTCTCGGCGCCGGGCTTTGCCGCGATGCGGGAGCTGAGCGACAGCGTCATGGCTGACGGAGCCGCGGGCGTGATGGTGGCGCCGCCCGCAAGTTTGCGGACGGACGACCAGATCGTCTCCTATTACGACATGGTCGCAAAGACGCTCGGACCGAAGACCCCCTTCGTGCTGCAGGATTTCCCACTGGTCACCAATGTCCAGATCGCCTCCTCGGTGATCCTGCGCATCGTCGCGGCGCAGCCGAGCTGCGTGATGCTGAAGCACGAGGACTGGCCGGGGCTTGCCAAGATCTCGGCCCTGCGTGCGGCCAGCGACAAGAACGGCGGGCGGCGCATATCGATCCTGGTCGGGAACGGCGCGATGTTCCTGCCCGAGGAACTGTCGCGCGGGGCCGATGGCGCCATGACCGGATTTGCCTATCCCGAGATGATGGTCGATGTCTGGAAGGCCCATGCCGCCGGGGACGTCGAACGCGCCCATGACCTGTTCGACGCCTATCTGCCGCTGGCGCGCTATGAGCAGCAGCCTGGTCACGGGCTCGCCATTCGCAAATATCTGCTCGCCAAGCGCGGCGCGATCGCGTCGGGCATGGTACGCAGCCCCGGGTCAGCCCTTTCGGCGGCCGACATCGCCGACATCGAACGTCTCGTCGCCCGTCAGGCGCGGCGCCTCAAGGAGATCAACTGATGGATCTGGGCCTCAACGGAAAGCGCGCATTGGTGCTCGGCGCCAGCCGCGGCCTCGGCGCGACGATCGCACGCACGCTCGCCGCCGAAGGTGCGACGGTGATCGCGGCGGCGCGCAATCAAGACGCGCTCGCCGCCTGGATCGGCGAGCTGCCGGCTGAGCAGCGCGGCCGCGTGGTCGCCGCCACGCTCGACCTTGCGGATATCGCCTCGATCGATGCGCTGGCCGACAAGCTGATTGCCGAGGGCGGCGTCGACATCCTGATCGGCAATTCCGGCGGGCCTCCGCCGGGCGAGGCCCGCGACGCGAAGCGCCTGGACTGGCTGATGCATTTCGAGGCCATGGCGGCCAACCTGTTTCATGTCGCGCAGCGTCTGCTGCCTGGCATGACCGAGCGGGGTTGGGGCCGGATCGTCACCATCGTCTCCTCCGGCGTCGAGCAGCCGATTCCGCGTCTCGCGCTCTCCAATGGCGTGCGTGCCGCAGTCGTCGGCTGGTCGAAGACGCTGGCCTCCGAGGTTGCGGGGCAGGGGGTGACGGTGAATGTCGTGCTGCCCGGTCGCATCCACACCGAGCGCGTCGATCAACTCGACGACGCAGCTGCGACGCGGGCCGGCGCGACGAAAGACGCGATCACGAAGGCCTCGATCGCGACGATTCCGGCCGGCCGCTACGGCAAGCCACAGGAATTCGCCGATGTCGTTGCGTTCCTTGCCAGCGAGCGGGCGTCCTATGTCACGGGCGCCAAGATTCGGGTTGATGGCGGCCTGATCCGAGGGATCTGACGGCTGCGTCCCCCGGTGGATGGGGCCTGGGCGCGTTGGTATGATCTGCGTGAGCCGATCAACCGCGCGCCAATTGGTTCGCGGCAGAATGGCACGCCGGCCGGCCCGGTAGCGAGTGCCTCGGCGGAGCAATCAGAGCCTGCCCGCCTGGTGGGATCCTCGTCCTGCCCGCGATCGCAGCGGGCCCGTAGCATTGCCGGCGCTCAGATCGCGATATTCCGGGCTCATCGCCCGGCATTATGCCGCCGGCGATGAGCCATTGGGGGCTAGCTGCCGGAGCGACCCGTCAACTGCGGGACGAACATGTCGCTCCACTTGGCCGGCTTGATCTTGATCGTACCTGCACGGTGCATGAATTCGGCGAACTGCATCACGCCGCTCGGAGTCGTCGAGAAACGGGCGTCGGGATCTTCGATCATCGCCTGGATCTCGGCGGCGTCGACCTTCACCTTGGAACTCTTGGCGTAGATCTCGGCCGCGAGCTTCTGGTCTTTGGCGATCAGCGCGTTGGCGTCATCCATCGCTTCGATGAAGGCCTGCGTCATCTTTGGGTTGGCATCCACGAATTTCTTCGGCGCAAAGGTGACGTCGAGCGTGATGTTGCCGAGATAATCGACCGAGTTCAGGACGCGGTGCACGCCCGGTGCCTTGGCTTCGATGTACTGGAAGGGCGGCGAGGTGAAATGTGCCTTGATCTCGGTCTTGCCGCCGATGAGCGCGGCCAGCGCCTCGGGATGCGGCAAGCTCACCGTCATCGGGTCCATCTTGGCGTAGTTCTCGGGGCCGAACTCCTTGGCCGCGATCATCTGCAGAACGACGGCCGCAAGTGAAGTCTTGATGCCGGGCAGCGCGATCTTGTCGCTGCCCGTGAAATCCTTGAGCGACTTCAGCTCGGGCTTGTTGGCGTTCAACCAGAGCGAGGTCGAGCTCATGCCGGAGACGCCGACGACCTCGACATTGGGAATCCCCTTGGCCTTTGCCCAGAGCGTGACGAAGCCGGGTGCGCCGGTTCCCGCAAAGTCGAGCGTGCCGGCCATCATCGCGTCGTTGATGACATTGCCGCCATCAAGCATCAGCCACGTCACCTTGACGTCGCCAAGTCCGGCCGCCTTCGCGCGCTTCTCGAGGAACTGCTGGTCCTGCATCACGATCAGCGGCAGGTAGAGGATGCCGAAGCCCTTGGAGACGCGGACCTCGCTGACCTCGGCCCGCGCCGCACCGGCGCAGAAGGCAGTCCCGATCACGGCTGCGGCAAGCGCCCCCTTGAACCAGTTTGTGTGTTTCATCTGTCGTCCTCCCTTTGATGCGGCCATTCGGCCTTGGTGACTGGATGTTTCAGTGCTGCATGCCCCAGCGGCGGATCGTCCTGCGCTCGATCGTGGCGAAGATGACGTTCTCGACGAAGAGGCCGATCAGGATCACGGTGAAGAGGCCGGCGAAGACATTGGCCGTCTCGAGTTGATTGCGGTTCTCATAGATGAACCAGCCGAGGCCACCCGAGCCGGACGATACGCCGAAGACGAGTTCCGCAGCGATYAGCGTCCGCCAGGCAAAGGCCCACCCGACCTTGAGGCCGGTGAGGATGGCCGGGAAGGCGGCGGGGATCAGGATGAGGCGAACGAGCTTCAACCCACGCAAGCCGTAGTTCTGACCGACCATGCGCAACGTATTCGAGACCGACCGAAAGCCGGCATGGGTGTTCAGAGCGATTGCCCAGAGCACTGAATGCACGAGCACGAAGATCACGCTGCCCGAGCCGAGGCCGAACCAGATCAATGCCAGCGGCAAGAGTGCGATCGCCGGCAAGGGATTGAACATCGAGGTCAATGTCTCGAGCAGGTCCGCCCCGATGCGCGAGCCGATGGCCAAGGTCGTCAGGAGCGCGGCGAGCGCGATGCCGATGCCGTAGCCGATGATCAGGGTCTGCAGCGAGACCAGCATGCGCTGCGGAATGACGCCGCTCGCGATATTGCTGACGAAGGCATCGACCGTCTCGCCGAAGGTCGGGAACAGCAGCGGGTTACCAAGCCAGCGGCCATAGGCCTCCCAGGCAATGGCGAGCACCGCGAGGATCAGCCCCTTGCGCACGAAGCCGAGGCGGTAGGTCCGTTCGATGAGGCTCAGCGACTTGGCCACGACCGGCGCATCGCTCGAATTGACGTCGCGGATGATTTCCGGGCGGAAGGTCAGGAGGTCGGTCATGTCTGTCGACTCCGTCTCAATGCGCCGCGAAGAGCATGTCGTTGATGCGGGTTTCGAGCGCGGCCTGCGTGCCGGTGCCCATCTCCTCGGGGGGCACGCTGTTGAGCTCGGCCTTGACCTCGCCCGGATGGGGCGACAGCAGCAGGATGCGGGTGCCGATACGGATCGCCTCCTCGATCGAGTGCGTCACAAACAGCACGGTGAAATGGGTGTCGTCCCAGAGCCGCAGCAACTCGTCCTGCATCTTGCGGCGCGTCAGCGCGTCCAGCGCGGCGAAGGGCTCATCCATCAGCAGGACGTCGGGCTCCATTGCCATGCCGCGCGCGATCGCGACGCGCTGCTTCATGCCGCCGGAAAGCATGTGCGGATAGCTGTCGGTGAATTTCGTCAGGCCGACCTTGTCGATATAGGATTTCGCACGCTCTTCGGCCTCCGGCGCTCCGGCGCGGCCGCTCGAGGTCAGGGCGAAAACGACATTCTCGCGCACCGTCTTCCAGGGCAGAAGCTGGTCGAATTCCTGAAAGACCATCATCCGGTCCGGTCCTGGCCCGGTGATCTCGTGTCCCTTGAGGCGGATGCGCCCCTCGACCGGGCTCAGATAGCCGCCGATCGCCTTGAGCAGGGTCGACTTGCCACAGCCGGAGGGGCCAAGCAGGACGAAACGATCGGACGGATAGACGTCGAAGGAGACGCGGCGCGTCGCCGTGACGACCACATCCGGCGTCTTGTATTGCAGCGTGACGCCCTCGACGGAGAGAAGCGGCGCGGCGGCGCTGGTGGTGAATGGGGCGTGCATCGGCCCTCCCTTGCTTTCGTTTCCCTGCGCACTTGCGGCGCTTGCCATGCTAGTAACCTGCGAACCTGACTCCGACCTGACTCCGACGAAGGATGTTTTGGCCGTGCGCGTTCYCGTCGTCGAAGACACCGCCGATATCGCCGAGGCCGTCGTGATGCGGTTCGAGAAGATCGGTCACGCCGTCGATTGGGAATCGAACGGGCGCACAGCTGCCGAGCTGCTTCAGGTCCAGGCCTATGATCTCGTGATTCTTGATCTGACCTTGCCGGGCGAGGACGGGCTCACGCTGCTCAAGAGCCTGCGCGCGAGACGGCTGAAGACACCGGTCCTGGTCATCACCGCGCGTTCGGCTGTCGACGAGCGGATCAGCGCGCTCGATCTCGGCGCGGACGATTACCTGACCAAGCCATTCGACTACCGCGAACTTGAAGCACGTGCTCGCGCCCTCTTGCGGCGCAGCGCCGGGCTTTCGGACAGCTCGTGATCGATCGAGCGGGCCGGGTCGCGAGCATCGGCGACAGGACGCTCAACCTGACGCGCCGCGAGCTGACGGTGCTCGAGATCCTGGCGGCCAGGCCGGACAGGATCGTGCCCAAGGAGGAACTGATCGAGCAGCTCTTCAACTTCGATCAGGAACCGAGTCCGAACGCCGTCGAGCAGTTCGTGGCGCGCTTGCGGCGCAAGCTCGCAGATGCCCCCATCGAGATCAGAACCATGCGCGGCCTGGGCTATCAGCTTGCAACGACATGACCTGCTCCTCTCGCTGCGGGTCCGCATCATCGTCGTTCTGTCGGCGGTGCTGGGGCTCGGCGCGGTCGTGCTCGGCGTCGCCGCCTGGCACTCGGCGACGATCGCGGCACAGCAGGCCTATGATCGGCTGCTCAGCGGCGGCACGATCCAGATCGCGGAGAATGTCTATGTCCAGGGCGGGGTCGTCGCGCTTGATCCCCCCGTCGCCGCGATCGCGACACTCGCCGCCTATGATCTGGTCTTCTACAAGGTGGTCGATCCGCGCGGGGTGGTGGTTGCAGGCTATGAGGATCTCGCCTCGGGGGCGGAACCGGCAGCCGCGCGCAGCGGCGTCGTGCTCGAGGACGGCTCCTTTCAGGGACAGGGCGTGCGCATTGCGACGGTCGCCCGCCAGATCGACGATGCCATGCTCGGCGGCTGGGCAACCATCGTGGTGGCCCAGACGACCGATGCTCGCACGGCGCTTGCGCGCGATCTCACTCTCAAGGCACTGGGTGTCATCGCTGCGATGAGCGTGCTCGCCTTGCTGGCGACAGGCTTTGCGGTGCGCCTCGCCCTGAAGCCGTTGACGCGGATCGAGCTGGAAATCGCAGGACGGCGCCCCGACGATCTGCGCCCGATCCAGACAGAGCCGCCTGTCGAGATCCGCAACCTCGTCCACGCCATCGACGATTTCATGCGCAGGCTTTCCGATCGCATGGCCGTGATGCAACGATTCATTGCCGACGCGGCCCATCAGATTCGCACGCCGCTCGCCGCACTCGACGCCCAGGTCGAGATCCTGTCGAGCGCGAGCCCCTTGAAACGCCGCGCCGAACATATCGCCCGCGTTCGTGAGCGCACCACCGAGTTGGCGCGTCTGACCAGTCAATTGCTCGACCACGCCATGGTCATCCACCGCGCCGACGCGGCACGCGCCGCGCCCGTCGATCTCAACGAATTGGCAAAATCGGTTCTCGCCAAGGCCGTGCCGCTCTCGTTGCCGCGCGAGGTCGATATTTCCTTCACGCCGGCGCCTTCGGCTCCGGTGATCGACGGCGACGCGGTGAGTCTGCGCGAGGCGCTTGCCAACCTCATCGACAACGCACTCGTCCATGGAGCGCATACGAGGCTGTCCGTGACGGTCTCGGCGGACACGGGAAGCGCCTGGATCGAGGTTGGTGACGATGGCGACGGCTTCCCGATCGAGCTGGCGGAAACAATGACCAGGCCCTTCGAGAAGGGCGGGCACTCCAGAGGCTCCGGGCTCGGCCTATCGATCGCCGCGGAAGTCGCACGCGCCCATGACGGCGAACTCACCTTCGCGAGAGGCAGCGGCCTGACGCTTGTCCGGATGTCGTTTTTCCGGCCGAACTGAGCCGATGGGCTCGTCTAGGTTCCGTTCTTGCCAAGCTCGACCGTCTCGATCACCGCCCATTCGGAAATGGGGATGTCCTGGCCTGACCGAACCACGCAGAGCCGGTCAAAGACGATGGCTCTCCCGGCCAGCATGCGCTGAAACTCGGCCGCGGCCGAGGCCTTCGGGGCGGGCGCGACGGGGCCATAGAGCAACGAGACATGCGGCATGAAGCTGTCTGCCATGTCGCTGTCCAGTCGCTGCTTGAGCTGCGCCAGCGGCGCGCTGATGCGAAAACGCGCGTAGAATGACCGGAAATAGGCGTCGCTGGTTTCGATCGCGGCGACCGCCTCCCGGAAGGCCGGGACTGCGGCTGCGGCCTCCGCGATCCCGCCTGCGAGCGCGGCCATGGGCAGATCCGTGTCACCCTTGACCGTCAGATGTGGCGTGAACAGCGGCGTGCCAAAGCGGCCCGAGAGATCCGCAACCAGGCTGGAGAGGAATGCGCCGTCCTCGGCGCTCGGCATCAGCCAGATCGAATGAATTTGGGGTGACATCAAGCCTTCATAAACCTGTTGCACATCGGCGCGAGTGTTCGTTATGTTTATTCCAAGCGGTCCAGAAAATGGAAGAGATATTCCATAGAGCTGGAAAAAAGGTCGCGACAAGGGAGAAAGCGTTTGCAAGTGGGAGTGCCGGACAGGGCGCGCAGCGGCGCGGCCATCAGCGTGCGTGACCTGCATGTCGCCTATGGCGGCACGCAGGTGCTGCACGGCGTCAGCCTCGATTTCACGCCCGGCAGCTTCACGGCGCTGCTCGGTTCGTCCGGCTGCGGCAAGACCACCCTGCTGCGCTCGCTCAGCGGCTTCGTGCCGGTGCAATCCGGTTCGATCATCGTCGGCGGCAATGATGTCGCGTCACTCCCGCCGGAGAAGCGCGGGATGGCGATGGTGTTCCAGTCCTATGCGCTTTGGCCGCATATGACGGTGCTGCAGAATATCGGCTACGGGCTGAAGCTGCGTGGTGCGTCCAAGGCCGAGATCGCCGCCAAGGTCGCGTCCATGCTCGAGTTCCTCGGCCTGACCGGATATGAGGGCCGCAAGGTCACGGCGCTCTCGGGCGGGCAGCGTCAGCGCGTTGCGCTTGGCAGGGCGCTGGCGATCGATCCGGGCATCCTGCTGCTCGACGAGCCGCTCTCCAATCTCGACGCCAAGATCCGCATGACGATGCGCCATGAGATCCGCGCGATCCAGCAGCGTCTTGGCCTGACCGCCGTCCATGTCACGCATGACCGCGAGGAGGCCATGACCATGGCCGACCGGCTCGTCATCATGCAGGCGGGGCGGATTGCGCAGGTCGGCACGCCGGAAGAGGTCTATGATCGCCCGGCGACCGCCTTCGTCGCCAATTTCATGGGGGCGGAGAATGTCCTTCCCCTTCATGTCGAGCGCTCCGAGCGCGGCGCCTCGCTGAGGGCAGGGGACGCCACGGCCCAGATCGCGGCCGAGGCGTTCGATGCTTTGCCTGTCGGAGATGCCGTCGCCTATTTCCGCGACGATGTCGCGCGCCTCGATGCGGCCGACGCCCCAGCCTCCGACGACCTGCTGGTGCCCGGACGCATTGCGGCTCGCGCCTATCCCGGCGGAGTCTACCGCTACCGGGTCGAAGCCGCCGGCCGCCAGATCACGGTCGACGACGCTGCCCGTCACGAACTCGGAACGAAAGTCGGCCTGCGCATTCCGCTGCAGCGCCTCCACATCTTCCCGGCATCCGAGGCCGGGATCGCCGCCTGACAGGGAGTCAGCTCATGCGCATTCTTACAGTTGCCTGCTCGATTGCAGCGCTGATGGTGGCGACGCCGCTGTCCGCTCAGACCCTGAACGTCGCCACCGCCGGCGACCAGAACATGGTCGACTACGTCAAGGACTATCTCGGGCCGATGTTTGAGAAGTCGCATCCCGGCGTGAAGGTTGTCTCCGTCGGAACCGGCGCCGGCGACTCCGGATCGCAGAAGATCTTCGAGAAGCTCGACGCCCAGAAGAGCGCCGGCGCTTCGGATTTCGATGTTGTCGTCATCCACCAGAAGGCCGCCGGCACGATGGTGAAGGAAGGTCTCCTCGCCAAATATACCGACAAGGTCGAGACCGCGAAGCTCGTCTCCAGCGAGACCGCGAAGAACTCGCTCGGCGCCGATGTTTCCGGCTTCGTGATCCCGATGTTCCAGTCGCAGACTGCGCTCGCCTATAATGCCGACATGCTGAAATCGCCTCCGGCGACCTATGCGGAGCTGAAGGACTGGGCCAAGAAGAACCCCAAGCAGTTCGGCTATAACGGCATCAAGGGCGGCATGTCCGGCGTCGCCTTCGTGGCGGGCTGGGTCTACGCCTTCGGCGGCGACGCCGACAAGCTGATCAAGGGACCGTACGATCCGGCGGTGAAGGCAACCTGGGATGGCGCGCTTGCCGATCTGAAGGACTTCAACAAGAGCGTCGTGATCACCCCCGGCAATGCCGGCACGCTCGACATGCTGAACCGCGGCGAGATCGCCATCGGGCCGGTCTGGGTCGACATGTTCTATTCCTGGCAGGCTGACGGCAAGCTGCCGCCGAACATGAAGCTGAAGCTCGCGGCCCCCGGCATGCCGGGCCAGCCGATGTACTACGCCGTGCCGGAGAAGACCGCGCACCGGAAGCTCGCCGAGGAGTTCATCGCGCTCGCGACCAGCCCGCAGGTGCAGGCGGACGGCATCGTGAAGAAGTTCAACTGGTATCCGGGCATCGACGCCAAGAACCTTGAAGGCAAGCTCGATCAGGCGGCCTGGAACAAGCTCTTCACCGACATCACTCCGACCGACCTGTCCAAGAACGCCAAGGCGTTCCCGATCGCGCCCTATTTCAACGACATTCTCGAAGGCTACGAGAAGAAGGTCGCGAACTGAGACGTTCCACCACCTCCTGGCCCGACGCAAGTCGGGCCACCTTTCCTCTCGATCGGCATATCTGCCCATGTCCCAACGCCAGCTGGCGCTGATCCTGATTGCGCCGGGCCTGCTCCTCGTCGCGGCTCTGTTTCTCTATCCGCTCGGCTTTTCGCTGGTCTCGGCCTTCACGCGCCCGGACGGCTCCCTGACGCTGGAATGGTTCGCCAAGGCGTTTGAGCTTTACTCCGGCGATATCGTCTTCACGGTGATCATCGTGCTGTCCTCCTGCCTGCTGACGGCACTGGCTGCGATCGCCATCGCGGGAACGCTGACGCTCGGCGAAAACAGATGGGTCGTGGGCACGCTGAAGGCGCTCTATCGCTGGCCGCTCTTCATCCCCTTCATCGTCGCGGCGCAGTGCATGCGGACCTTCCTCGCCAAGAACGGGCTGATGAACAACACCTTCGTCTCGCTTGGCCTGATGGACCCATTGAGCGCGACCAGCTTTCTCGACTGGCGCGGCATCATCGCGACCTTCGTGTGGAAACAGACGCCGTTCGTGGCCCTGCTGCTGGCCGGCGCATTGGCGTCGATCGACCGGGCGACGCTCGAAGCYGGCCGCAATCTCGGCGCTTCGCGCCTGCGGGTGCTGGTGGAACTGGCGCTGCCGCAGGTGATGCCGACGCTCCTCGTCGCGCTGGTCCTGTCCTTCGTGACGATGCTCTCGGTGCTCTCCGTGCCGATGATGGTGTCGGGTTCGCAGCCGACCATGCTGACTGTCGACATGGCCTTCCGCATCAACGCCTACGGCGACTACGCCACTGCCAATGCGCTCGGCGTCATCACCTATCTGATCAGTGCCGGTGCCGCGATCCTCTACCTGAAACGCGGCATGTCGAAGGAGGCCGCACCATGATCCGGCTCGCCTCCACGGCGAAGGCGGCGCTGGCTGCCGCCCTTCTCACCGCTTTCGCCTTCGTCCTCATCGGTCCGCTTGCGAACCTTGCGCTGTGGTCCGTCGCCGAGCGCTGGTACACGCCCTACAAGCTGCCGGTGACCTATGGCACCCGCTATTGGGAGCAGGTCTTTCGCCCGACCGGCGACGCCATGGCCTCGCTCGGTACCAGCGTATGGATCGCGGTGCTGACGGTCATTGTCGCGCTCGCGCTCTCGATCCCGGCCGGCTATGCGCTGGCGCGGCTGAAGCTGCCGGTGCGGGCGCTGTTTATGGTGATGTTCCTGCTGCCGCAGGCATTCCCGTCCGTCGCGATCTACATCAACGTCGCACGCGTCTTCTACCAGATCGGCATCAACGGCACGGTCTTTGCCGTGGTCCTCGTCCACGCCGCTCACGGTCTTGTCTATTCCGTCTGGATCGCGGCGGCGGCCTTTGCCGCAGTCGACAAGGACCTGGAGCTGGCGGCCCGCAATATCGGCGCGTCACCCCTGCGCACCTTCGCCACCGTGACATTGCCGCTGGCTGCACCTGGCATCATCGCCAGCGGCATCTTCGTGTTCCTGGAATCGCTCGACGAATTCACCGGCACCTTCTTCGTCGGTGTGCCGCAGGTCACGACATTGCCGCTGCTGCTCTACAACGCGGCGATGGGCGGCAACTACCAGGTCGCGTCGATCACGGCTTTGATCCTGCTCGTCCCGTCCGTGCTGTTCATGCTGTTCATCGAGCGCTTCCTCCGAGCCGACGTCCTGGCGAAGGTCGGTGCGTGAGGCCTCCGGTCCGCGCCCGATCGCGGTCCGGGGCGTCTGTCGCATCACTGCGTCAGCACTCCCGGGGCCGCTGCCCGCCCAAATCCACGAAAACGGGATTCCCTGACTAGCTTTGGGATTCCCTGCTGATCCGTCCCGAGACCAGGCGCGGCATAACTGCTCATGACGGCATTGCCCGATTGCGACTGTCTGCCGGTGCGGCGGGCGGCCTCGGCGGCAATGCCATCGCTTGCTTCTACAGCGACGGATTGCGCAACTCATGGCCCAGAATTCAAGCAGGTCCGATCACAGCCTCGTTCGGCTGATGTCGGGCAAGATCATCGCACTCGGGATCGCCCTGGTCATTTGCGGGATCATCGCGATTGCAAGCCCTGCCATCTCGACCATGGCGGTGACCTTGTTCCTTGGCCTGATCCTGGCTGTCGCTGGCGCATTCAAGGTGGTCCAGTCCTTCATGGTCAAGGAGTGGAGCGGCTTCGTCTGGCAGTTGCTGGTCGGGATGATCGAGCTGTTGGGCGGCATTCTGGTGTATTTCAACCCGATGAAGGGGGCGATTGCCATCACCCTGGTGATCGCGCTCGTGCTGATCGCGGAAGGCCTCGCCCAGCTCGGGCTTGCCATCAAGATGCGGGCGCAGAGCGGCGTGGGCTGGATGTTCCTGTCCAGCATCATCACGATCGTCGTTGGCGTCGCGCTGGCGATGCGGCTCCCCTATGGCGGCATCTATGCGCCCGGCACGCTGGTGGGCGTCTCGCTGCTCTTCGCCGGCTGGGCTTATATCGCGATCGCGCTCGCCGCCCGGAAGGCTGCTGCCTGACCTCCCGGTCCGGCGTATCATCGGCAGAGCAGATTCTCGAAGGTTCCAGGTATGCGCGGTTTCATCGGCAAGACGCTGAAACGCGGGGGCGCCGTCCTCGCGATCGTCGCGCTGTCCCTGCTCGGACTGCGCATCTACGACACCCAGCGCGGCGCGCCGCTTGAACCCTGGCACACTTATGTGCCGCATGAACTCTCGATCAAGGAGCTCGATCGCGGCAGCTGGGACGACTATCTCAAGGCGGAGGCGGCAGCTTTCGCGGGCGTGCGGGCGGAGGTCACGCAAAAGCTCGCCCCTGAGGAGCGTGTTCCGGTCAATCGCTATTTCGACGGCAGCGCGATTCATCCCGAGCATTTCAAGCAGGATTGGAACCGCTCCTATGTCATGGAGCCGGAGGGCAAGCCGGTCGGCGTGGCCGTGTTCCTGCACGGGCTGACGGATTCGCCCTACAGCCTGCGCCACGTCGCACGGCAATATCGTGACCGTGGTTTCGTCGCCATCGCGATCCGTCTGCCAGGACACGGCACAGTGCCGGCCGGGCTGACCGAGATCGAATGGGAGGATTGGTTGGCTGCGACGCGCCTCGCGGTCAGGGAGGCGAGAAAGCGGGTCGAGCCCGCCGCGCCACTGCATATCGTCGGGTTCTCGAATGGCGGCGCACTTGCGCTGATGTATGCGCTCGAAGCGCTCGAGAACAAGGAACTGGCGCGGCCGGACCGCCTTGTCCTGATCTCGCCGATGATCGGGATCACGGCCTTCGCACGCTTCGCCGGGCTTGCCGGCCTGCCGGCCATCCTGCCGGCTTTCGCCAAGGCGGCCTGGCTCAGCGTCCTGCCCGAGTTCAACCCGTTCAAGTACAATTCCTTCCCGGTCAACGGCGCGCGCCAGTCGCATCTGCTGACCAGCGCCCTGCAGCAGAAGATCCTGCGGCTGGCGCGGGAAAACCGGTTGAAGGACCTGGCGCCGCTCATCAGCTTCCAGTCGGTGATGGATTTCACCGTGAGCACGCGGGCGATCATCACCTCGCTCTATGCCCATCTGCCGGCGAATGGCAGCGAGCTCGTCCTGTTCGACCTGAACCGTTCGACCAAGTTCGGGCCGCTGCTGAGTTCGGCCTCCGACACGCTGTTAAGCCGCATGCTGCCGGCACCGCCGCGGAATTTCCGGGTGTCGATCATCACCAATGCCAGCGAGGATTCCAGCGATGTCGTCGAACGGGTGACCGAGGCCGGCGCATCGGCCGAGACCGTGCGAGACCTCGGGCTGTCCTATCCCTTCGACGTGTTTTCACTGTCGCATGTCGCCCTGCCATTCCCAGTCACCGATGGCCTCTACGGCCTCAAGCCCGATCCGGCGGAGGATTTCGGCATCAAGCTCGGGGCGGTCGCCGCCCGCGGTGAGCGCGGCACCCTGATCGTGAATCTGGATTCGCTGCTGCGCATGTCGTCGAACCCGTTCTTTCCCTATCTGATCGACCGGATCGACGAACCGCTGCGTGGCGCGGCGTCCGCATCTCCTGCCGTGCCCGCCACGCGATAGGCGGCGGCGGAGCCGGTTCCGCGCCAGGCGGCGGTTCGAGTCCGGACCGCCGGAGAGTTCAGAACCGCCAGATCAGCGGTACGTAGAACACCGCCATGATGAAGAACCAGATCATCAGCGGCGTCCCGAGCTTCCAGTAGCTGTTGAAGCTGTAGCCGCCGGGGCCCATCACCATCATGTTCGTCGAGGTCGCGATCGGCGTCATGAAGGACGCTGCACCCGCGATACACAGGCTCATCAGGATCGGGCGGGGCGAAACCCCCATGCCGGTGGCCGCCGCCATGGCAATGGGGATGACCAGCATCGTGGTGGCCGTATTGCTCATGATCTGGCCGAGGCTTGCGGTCAGCACGAAAAGGCCCGCGAGAAAGACGACCGGTCCGGCATCGCCGGTGAGCGCAACGAGGTAATTGGCCACGAGCTGTGCCGCGCCCGATTGCACCATGGCGGTGGAGAGCGGCATCATCGCCCCGACGAGGATCACCGTCGTCCAGTTGATGGCGCGATAGGATTGCTCGACCGTGACGATGCCTGTGAGGATCAGCAGGCAGGCCGAGACGAGCCCGGCCACCGCCGGCGGGACGATGCCCGTGGCGAGCAGCACGACGAGGCAGGCCAGCACTGCGACGGCGACGCCGGCTCCGGCGCCCATCGGCACCGCCTGGCGCCTGACGAGATCGGGCGAGTTGACGACCAGGATGTCGGGGTCCGTGAGCTGCAGGTCGAGTGCTTTCCAGCTGCCTTCCAGCAGGATCGTATCGCCAGCCTGGAGAGCATCGCCGGATTCGAGATCGACGCCCGCCCGCTGCACCGCGAGCACCACGAGATCGCCGCTATCGGTGATCATGCCCGGGAACATCGCGCGCCCGATCAGGGCCGAGCGCGGCGGGATGACGACTTCCGCGAGGCCGGAGCGGCGGTTGAACAGGCTCGGCCCGGCCTCGTCGTCACCTCCGTCCTCGCGCAAGGCGAGGTGCTTCTCCGCTGCGAGATCGGCGACGGCTGCCGCATCGCCCTTCACCAGCAGGTAGTCGCCCTCCGAGATCGCCGGCGCGCGCAATGGCGTGCCGGAATTTCCGGCCTGAACGGCCATCAAGGTGAGACGCTGATCGCCGGCGAAGTCCAGGGCTGCGGGCGCACTCCCGATATAGGACGAGGTGGCGCGCACGCGCAGCCGGAAGACGCCGTCGCTCAGTCCGTAGTGCTCGACCAGCGTCTGGGCGTGGCRGCTGAAGTCGGCGGGCAAGCGCGCGCTGCTCTGCTCGGGCAACAGGCGCTTCCCGAGCAGCAGGATGATCGCCATCGTGCCGGCGAGCAGGGGAATGCCGACGAGAGCGAACTCGGCAAAGGCGAAGCCCTGCAACCCGGCATCTTCCAGCGCTTCCGAGACCAGGATGTTCTTCGGGGCACCGGTGAGCAGCAGGTTCGAGCCGGCATGGGCCGCAAAGGCCAGCGGCATCAGGAGCTGCGACGGGGATTGCCGCAGCCGGATCGCGGCCATCACCACGACCGGCATCAGGGCTGCCACCGCGCCGCCGCCGCTGATCAGGGCACTCAGGCAGCCGACGGCCGTCATGATGATGATCAGCAGGCGGGTCCGCCTGTTCTCGCCCGCCTTGGCGATCAGGAGCTGTCCGGCCCAGGCGGTCACGCCCGTCTTCTCGAGCGCGGCACTGACGATGAAGAGACTGGCGATGAACAGCACCGCGCGATCGCCAAATCCGGCGAGAGCCTGTTCGAGCGTGACGGCACCGGTCGCCCAGAGCGAGAGCGCTGCTCCAATGGCCACGACGATGACCGGCAGCCTGTTCCAGGCGAACAGGGCAATCGTGATCACGGTGACGACGGCGGTACTCTCGATCGGGCTCAAGTCTGGTCCAGTCCTGTGATGATGCGTGTCAAAGCGGCCACGGCACGAGGCCTCCGCTGTCCTGGTCGTTCACCGAAGCCGGGTCATGTGCTCCGCTGCAGAAGGGCGAATGCGGGCACTGTATCCGACCATGGCCGGGGCGCCAGAGAGCCAGAGAGCCAGAGAGCACAGACCCGCTCGCGTTCAGGCTCGAAACATCAGTGCTCCCAGCAGAACGGCAACGATGATGAGCGACAGCCCGGCCACCGACCAGCGGCGCAGCACGGCGTCCACCTGCTCGATGCCGGCAGCGAGGCGCTGAATGACGGAGGTACCGGCCTCTGCCAGCACGACGATGTCACCCTCGGGGATGGAGCCAGGCAATGCCGTGATGCGACGAACCAGCAGCATGGCAAGCGCGCCCAGCAGCATGGGCCAGACCACCTTCCAGAGCGCGTCGGGCTGCAGCAGGCTGGCGATGCCTTCGCCCGCAATTGCGGGATAGAGCGACCATGGGATCACCAGCGAGGCGGCCGCGACGATGAGCCAGGGGAGGAACTGTCCGGGAGGAGCGGAGGACGGGAAGTTCTCCCGTGCGTCGCGCGCCACGACCGAGAGGAAATGCAGCATCAACAGCGTACTGCCGGCGCCGGCCAGCGCCATGGCGTGGCTGACATAGCCATAGCCCAGCATCGGCTTGGTCGCGAGTTTGGCAAGCGCGCCACTGGTCAGGGGCATGCCGCCGAGACTGAGCGCCAGGAGGCCGGTGAGCAGCAGGACAGGCCGCAACCGTGCCTGCCCGGTCGCAGCCAGAATGCCGACCGCCAGGAAGAGGGCCCCCTTCACCAGCGTATGATGCACCGCGTAGTAGGCAACGAGGCTCGTCGCCCCGGTATCGGCATTCTCGAGCCCGACACCGAGAAGGACGGCGAGCAGACCCATCTGGCTGACCGTGGAATAGGCCAGGATGGTCTTGGCGCGGGTCTGGGTCACACCGACGATGACGCCGAAATACGCGGTGACGATGCCGGCCGCGATCAGCACGTTGCCCCAGAATGGCAGGCCGGCCTCGAAGGGCAAAAAGCGGATCAAGCCGATCACGCCCGCCTTGACGACCACCCCGCTGAGCACGGCGGAAGCGGGCATCGGCGCGGCGGGGTGGGCGAGCGGCAGCCAGACATGCAACGGCACGAGGCCCATCTTCAAGGCAAAGCCGAGGATGAGCAGGGCAACGATGCTGTCGCGCATCGGGGATGTTGGCAGGGATGCGACCACGTCCCGGATCGCAGGATTGGCGTCGGGGTGGCCGGCCGCGAGCATCACGAAGGCCAGCAGCAGAAACGCCTCTGCGAGCAGTGCCAGCACGACATAGACGACGCCGGCTCTGTGAGCGCGTGCGGTCTGCTCATGCACGATCAGCCCATAGGCGGCGAGGCTCGCCAGCGTGAAGAGCAGGTAGAAATTCGCGATATCGCCCACGATGAAGAGGCCGAGGCTGCCTGTCAGCGTCAGCAGCCACCAGACGGCGAAGCGGGCAGCGGCCGGCTCGCGGCCCATGTAGGAGGACGCGAAGGCGCCCGCTGCGCTCCAGAGCAGGGCGGCGCCGCCGAGCAGGATTGCACCCGGCCGATCGAGGAGGAGCGACATCCGGAATGGCGGCGGGAAGAAGACCGAGGTTCCGTCCGGCACCAGAAGCGCCGCGAGCAGGCCTGGCAGGGGCGCGACAGCAAGCAGCGACAGCGCACGGGGCCGGAAGCGCCCGAAGATGCAGCAGGCCGCCATTGCGAGCGGGAGGAGCAACGAAGAGGCAAGGAGCAGGCCGGAAGCGTTCATGGCGCCACCGTTGCGATGACACCGGAGCGCCCCAGCCGCAGGAAGCCGAAGGGCTCGAGCGGTACGAAACCAAGCAGCACGGCCGCCACCGCCAGAACAAGGGCCACGAGCTCGAGGCGCCGCGGTATCGGTTTCTGTGCGACGAGCGCGATGGCCGGTGTTGCCAGGGCGCGGTCGACGACGCGAAAGACATAGCCCGCTGCAAGCAGGCCTCCGGCCAGAATGGTGGCGGCAAGCCATGGGTGGCCGTTCAGCACCGCGGCCGTCAGCAAGAGGCACTTCGCAATGAAGCCTCCGCTCGGTGGAATCCCCATCAGGGACAGGCCGGCGAGGCCGAAGGCCGCCGCGCTGATCGGGAGTWCGCGGCCGAACCCGCCGAGATCGGCGATCCGGTCATGGCCAAAGGCCTCGGCGATGACGCCGGCCGCAAGGAACATCGCGGCCTTGGCGAACGCGTGAGAAACCAGCTGGAGGGCACCTCCGGTCCAGGCGATGGTTTCCCAGGGAGCTTGCGCCTCATTTCCGGCTGCGAGCGGGAAGACGATGAAGAGATAGCCGATCTGCGCCACGGTCGAATAGGCGATCATCAGCTTCAGCCGCGCCTGCCGAAGCGCCATGACGCTGCAGAACAGGATCGAGGACGCGCCGAGAACCGCCAGGATCTGACCGGCCAGGATCGCTGCCTGCGGGGGGGCGATGTCGAGCACGAGACGCAGGATCAGGAAGACCGGCGCCTTGATGACGAGAGCCGAGAGCACCGCGCTCGCGGCTGCGGGCGCGCCGGCATGGGCCGGGGGCAACCAGAGATGCAGCGGAAACAGGGCTGCTTTGGCGAGAAGCCCTACGATCATCAGGGCAAGTGCCACCGAGAGGGCCGGCCCGCCTTCACTCAGGCGCGACAGCATCTGGATATCGAGCGTTCCGTAACTGCCATAGAGCAGTCCCGTGCCGAGCAGGTAGAGCAGGGACCCAAGCAGCGCGAACATCAGGTAGCGCAACGCTGCGGCGACGGTCTCGGCGCGGCCATCGAGGCAGACCAGCGGGACTGCGGCGAATGTCAGCAACTCGAGGGCGACATAGAGGTTGAACAGGTCCTCGCCGACGAAGACCGCGTTCAGCGCGCTCCAGGTTGCCAGCAGCAAGCCCCAGAAGGTCGTCGGCGCCCTCCCGTCCTGCGTCTTCGGGGCCAGCGCATAGAGGTCCCGCGCAAACAGGCATGTTGCCGTGAGCACCACCGCCGTCATCGCGATCATCGTCGCGGAAAGCCCGTCGGCGCGCAGTGCGATTCCAAGCGGCGGTTGCCAGCCGCCAACGACATAGGTGAGCGCGCTGCCGGTCCGGATCAACTCGGCCACGATAGCGATCGCGGTGACGAGACCGGCGGCGACGGTGACAAGCGCGACCTGCCTGGCATGGCGCGGGGCGAGGATCAGCATGGCCAGCACGCCGAGGACGGGCAAGGTCACGGCAAGGACCAGCAGATAGCCGCCGGGAGTGGCAAGGTGAACGGAGGCGGGCGCGAGAGGGGTCATGGCTCGGCCTGCTGCTTGTCGCCGGCCGCTCGCGCGTCCAGGCTTTCCCGGCCGGTGAGATCGAACAGCCGTTGGAGCAGCGCGACGGCAAGGGCGGTTGCCGAGAATGCGACGACGATGCCGGTAATCACCATGGCCTGCGGAACCGGGTCGCCGGAAAATCCGGCGGCTGCTCCTCGCCGTGCCGCCGCGCCAAAGACCAGGAAGATGCCCGCGCCGAGAATGTTGAACCCGACGATCCTGCGCAGGAGGCCGGCATGGGCGATCACGATGAACAGGCCGATACCGGCCAGCGCCGCGCCGCACAGGCCAAACAATGTGGCAGGGCCGAGGGATGCGAGGCTCATGGGGCCGGCGCCCTGCTGGCGGGGCCGGCCACGAGCAGGCCGAGCGTCAGGGCGATCGATATCGTCAGCGCTGCCTCTATGCCGACGATGATGGGTTTGGCCGCGCCCTCCGGATAGGCGAGGAAGCCGCCAGCGACCGCAAAGCCGAGGAAGCCGATCGCGAAGAACAAGGCCGGTCCCCCGACCAGCAGTAGCCGCAGCGTCGTCCGCCTCGTTTCGGGTGCGGGCCGCAGGCCTGCCAACATGACGAGCAGCCACATCGCGGCAAGCACGGTGCCAGCCTGGAACGTCCCGCCCGGCGCGTCGGCCCCCACCCAGCACATATAGACGGCGATCAGCACGCCAAAGGGCGGCAAGACGCGGGCGAGGTAGACAAAGGGCGGCGGCGCAAGCGCTTGCCTCAGCTCTGGTGCACCACCCCAGAGCTCATCGGGCGCCAGCGACCACACCCCCAGGAGGGCGAGCAGCAGAACGACCTTCTCAAGCAGCGTATCAAGCGCCCGGTAAGCCAGCAGGACGGCCGTCACGGGATTGCCGAGGCCGGTCGCGTCCAGCGCCGCGGCGGCGGCAGGTGCGAGTGTCGGGGCGGGCGAGGGGAAGGAAAGCACGGCGAGCGCGAGGCCAGCCGCTACGAGCGTGCAGGCTATGGCGGCGGCGGCCTTGGCGGTTCTGTTGGCGGGGCGGGGCTGGAATGAGCGTTTGCGCAGCCGGGCTTCGGCCCGAAGCAGCAGCATGCCGGTGACACCGCCGCCGATCGCGGCCTCCGTCATGGCAACGTCGATCGCCGAGAGCCGCGTCCAGCCGAGTCCAAGCAGCAGACCGAAGGCAATGAAGGCGATGATCGCGCCCTGATCATCCCTGGCCCTGGCGACATGGATCGCCAGGGCGAGAAGCCAGGCGACGAGCGCGAGATCGAGAAGCATGGTCATGGGCGGGGCTTGCGCCGATAGAGTACCCCGGCGATCAACTGGCTCGCCGTTGCGGCCGAGATCTGGGCCAGCAGCCAGACGCAGACCAGCTTCAGGCCACCCGCGAAACTCTCGGCCTGCGGCAGGAGCCCAAGCACGATCAACCCGAGCCCCAGATTGTCGGCTTTGCTCAACGCGTGAAGGCGGCTGAGCGTGTCGGGGAAGCGCAGCAGGCCGAGCGTACCGGCGAAAAACAGAAGAGCGCCGCCGCCGACGGCGATGAGCGTGAAGGCATTGGCGAGGGACGTCACGCCTCGTCCTCCGCCTGTTCGGATGCGTCGGCGCCGAGGCCGGACTGCCCGAAGGTGAATRCAGCACAGGAGACGGCGGCCAGCAGCATCAGCAGCAAGGCGACATCCGTCATGGCGGCAGAGCGCGAAGCGGCGCCGAGCAGCAGCACCGCGGCAGCGCCCCCCGTGCCCAGCAACTGAACTGCCATCATGCGTTCGACGGCGATGTCGGAGCGCAGCACCTTGAACAGTCCAAGCGCCGTGACGGTCAGGACGAAGAGCGCCGCTCCCGTGAAGAGGTCAGCCATGATCGCCCCCATTCTCCAGAGTGCCGCAGAAGGCTGCTTCATCAGCGGCGATCTGTTCCGCCACCGGTTCGCGCAGATCGAGGCAATGGATATGAAGCGTGCCATCCGCATCCGCCGCGACGGGCAGCTTGCCGGGCTGGAGGCTCATGACCGCACATGAGGCGCTGCGGGCCATGCCGGGCGGCAGCACGGTGCGATAAGTGACAAAGCCTGGCGACAGGGCCGGCTGTGGGGCAAAGGCGCGGCGCGCGACATCGACGCCGGCCACGGCTGATTGCGGTATGAAGCGGATCAGGAAGCGCAAGAGGCCGCGCGTGGACAGTTTTCCGCTTTCCGGCCAAAGCGCCGTGCTCGTCCAGGTCGCTGCGGCTGCTGCGATCAGGCCGATGGGCAGATCCTTCAGGGCGGGGCCCATCAGGATCAGCCATAGCGCGAGAAAGCCGAGACTGCGCGTGAGCATGGCAAGGGGCGGCGCCCTGCCGGCTTCGGTGGTCATGACCATGCCCCTTTGGTCGGCTGGCGCGAGCCAGGGGTGGACGGGGCCGGCAGCCCGATGATCGCATGCCGGTCGCGGCCTCGAGCCGGTGCTCGTGCGCAAGTATTTTGTTCGATCTGAAGCTTAGATAAGACGAATATCGAAGATGGCGATTTTATTTTTCGAAGCGACAGTGTCTCGTGTAATACAATATCATAGCAGCCAAGGCCTCGCCAACGCTGATTTTGGCGAATGATTGCTGAAATATCGCTGTAATCTTGTCTTTCATGCATTGAAGTGGCGCGTTCAATTCTATTGAAATCACGTTACAATTTGTACAAGTATCTGATTTTAAAGTAGCATCTGCCCTTTCCCCGGTCATCAGCCCCGTGTCTCACTTCTGTGCTCGGCGTCCCATTCTCGGTTTGGGTATGAAAGATTGGCCGTGAAAGCGTGCATGACTCTGGCATCAAGGCTATGTCCTTCGAGGCAACTGAGCTGTGTGCATCCTGATGTTGCTGCGGGGCAAGGCATGACCATTCGACGCCGATCTGTCCTGGCGAGCGCAGTTTCCCTGGATCGTGACCGACCATGCCGATGATCATCGAACCGCGGGCTGGAGACGCAGAGGACGACGCCAGCAGCACCAAGAAGCGCTCCCTGATTGCCATCGCCGGAAGCATGCTGGGGGAAATCAACCTGCCCAAGCTTGCGCTGGCCYGGATCATCCTCGCTCTCTTGCCGGGCGTCCTGCTCGGACTTGCCCCGCTTGTCGCCACGGCCTGGTTCACCTCGATGTCGGGCCGGATCTACGCGCTGGCAGGAATCGGGCCGCTCATTCTCCTGGCGCTGATCGCGGCCCTCGGCTGGTTCGGTTTCAGGCCCCTGTTCCGTGCCGCCGAACGCAGCTTCTGGTCGTTGAATTCGCTCGCCGTCCAACCGGGCTACGCCCTGTGCCGCGAGGGTCTGCGGCATCTGGCCGAGCGCTTTCTCACGACCGAGGCCAGCGAGGACAAGCGCGCGGGCCTGCGGGCCGCGACGGCCATTGGCGCCGGCCTTGCTGCCTTCCTCATGGCCGCGGGCATTGCCGCGCTAGCCTGGCCCGCGACACGCTGGTCGGGCGAGATAGCCGATCTTGCCAATCCCTTGCGGCTGGTCGTTCCCGCGCTGGCCAATACGGTGACCGTCATGAGCGGATATCTCGCCGCTGCTTCGCTCGCCTGGGGCCTTGCCGATGGGTTGATGGATCAGCCGCGCGATCTCGGGGTCTATGACGAGGCGCCGCCGTCAGCCCGCAAATGGCGGGTCGTGCATCTCTCCGACATCCATGTCGTCGGGGAGCGCTATGGTTTTCGGATCGAAAGCGGGCGCGCCGGCCCGCGTGGCAACGAGCGGCTTGCCCAGGTTCTCGAGAAACTGGACGAGATCCATGCCCAGGAACCGCTCGACTTCGTTTTGATCACCGGTGACATGACGGATGCGGGCAGGTCGGCGGAATGGGCGGAATTCCTGGACGCGATGGCGCGGCATCCTGCGCTGGCTGAAAGGAGCTTCATCCTTCCCGGCAACCACGACGTGAACATCGTGGATCGCGCGAATCCGGCGCGGCTGGAATTGCCGACGAGTCCCGGGAAGCGCCTGAGACAGATGCGGACGCTGTCGGCCATGGCCGCCATCCAGGGCGACCGGGTGCGGGTCGTCGACCAGGACCGGACGGGACTGGGCAGCACCTTGTCGGCGGCGCTGGAGCCCCATCGAAAGACGATCGCCGCCTTCGCCGATGCGGGCTCGCTGCGCCTGTCGGCTGGGTTGGCCAATATCTGGGACGATATCTTCCCGATGCTGCTGCCGCCGGCGGAAGCGGACGGGTTAGGGCTCGTGCTGCTGAACTCGAACGCCGAAACTCATTTCTCCTTCACCAATGCGCTGGGCCTCGTTTCGGAAGAGGACATGCGGGCGATGCTCGCGATCCTGCGCCAATACCCGAAGGCGCGCTGGGTCATCGCGCTGCATCACCATCCCGTGGAATATCCGAAGCCAGCCAAGGCCTTCTCGGAGCGCATCGGCACGGCGTTGATCAATGGCAGCCGGTTCGTGCGCCAGCTCAAGCCGATGTCGCACCGGCTCGTCGCGATGCACGGCCACCGCCATGTCGACTGGATCGGGCGCTGCGGTCCGCTGAAGATCATCTCGGCGCCGTCTCCCGTGATGGAGGCGACCGATGACGAGGCAACCGGCTTCTATATTCACACGCTCGCAGCCGCCACGGATGGCGGGCTTGCGCTGCTCGCGCCGCAGCGGATCGAGGTCGCGCCCAGGCCGGACGCCGGCCTCAGCTCTTGACGGCTGCGTCGATCGGGATCGCAGGCGCATCCTTCTCCGGCGAGCCGAAGAGCTCCGCGAGCCATAGGCTCGAGGGATGCTGGGCGCAGAAGGTCAGGAATGCGATCGTGATCGGGACGCCGATGAAGGCGCCGAAGACGCCCCAGAGATAGCTCCAGAAGAACACGGAGAACAGTACGGTCGCCGGAGAGATCGAGAGCGCGCTGCCGGCGACGCGTGGTTCGATATAGCTGCCGACGATGAACTGGATCAGGTTGAGGCAAGCGAAGACCGCAATCACTGCCTGCCAGGACCCGAACTGCGTCATCGCAAACAAGGTCGGGAAAACCGTGGCGACGAGCGGACCCAGGAAGGGAATGTAATTCAAGGAAAAGGCGATGAAGCCCCATTCCTCCGCAAGCTGAAGGCCCACAGCCTTGGCGAAGCCCCAGACGAGCAGGCCGGTGATGAGGCTCATCAGGGTCCTGACCACCATGTAGCGGCGGATCTTGCTGGCGGTGGCCGTGCTGCCCTGCAGCAGAACCTGGCCGGTTTCGCGGTTGCGCATGGTGCGCACCTTGCGCCCGAAATCGTCGACTTCCAGCAGGCCGAGGATGACGTAGACGAGGACGACGAGCCAGAAGCTCATCGTGCTGTTGAGGCGGCCGGTGATGGTCTGGGCGGTGCGCAGCATCCAACTGACATTAAAGTTCTCCGACCAGACGCCGGCCACGGCCACGCCATGCCCTTCCAGCCAGACCGTGATCTGGTCGTAGAAGGATTGGAAGCGCGCAGCGTCGCTGACGATCCAGCGGCCGACACGGCCGAAAGCCCAGACGATCAGCGACCCGAAGGCGAAGAAGGCGACGACCATGACCACGACACTGATCGCGAGCGCGAGCAGGCGGGGCAGGAAGGCCTGCAGGCTCTTCTGAAGCGGCCAGACGAGCGCGATGATGAAGAGCGCGAAGGCGACCGGCGCGAAGACCGAGCTGGCGATCGACAACGCGGCGACCGCCATGATCGTCGCAATCAGAATCAGGGCGCCTTGATAGATCTTGCCGGAGGTCATCTTCATTCCTGGTCAGGCCTGGTGTCGGGAGGTCGGTGCTGAAGCGCGCGGCAGATCCGCTCGCTATCCTCAGATGCCCTCGGTCAATTCGTCGAGATCGAGCGTCGAGGTCTTGCCGATGTCGTCCCGATGCTCCCGATAGAACGACTCTGCCGAGCGCCTGCCCTCGTTGTGGAGCATGGTCAGGAACTCCCATTCGGCATTGAGTTTGGAGGAGTAGCCGAGCTCGGTCATGGCGTCGCTGGTGATGCGATGGAGGCGCATGCGGGCCCAGCGCGCGCCCTCGCCGCTCTCGGGATTGGCCTTCTGCCGCAGCAGGGCCATCATCCGCAATTCCTTCAGCAGCACCGCATTGAACGACACCTCGTTCAGTCGGTTCAGGATGTCGCGCGCAGTACGCGGTGTCTCGGGTCGTTCGACCGGGTTGATCTGGACCAGGATGGTGTCGAGCGCATCGCTGTGCTTGATCAGCGGTGTCATCGTCGGATTGCCGGAATAGCCGCCGTCCCAGTAGCTCTCGCCATCGATCTCGACCGCCTGGAACAGGGTCGGCAGGCAGGCAGAGGCCAGCAGCACGTCGGGCGTGATCTCGGCATTGCGGAACACCCGCCCCCGGCCTGTGCGGACATTTGTGGCGGTGATGAAGAGCTTGATCGGGCTTGTCGCCAGGCTGCCGAAATCGATCACCTCGGCGAGGATATCGGCCAGCGGGTTCGAGCCGGTGGGATTCAGGCTGTAGGGCGAGACCACCCTCGACATCATGTCCATGGCGACGAAGAGCGGCGAGTTGTCGAGCGTCCAGCGCCCGAGCAGGATGTCCAGCGGGCTGCGCTGGAACGGGCTGAAGCGCGCCGCTTCCGAGACCTTTCGCCAGAAGAGCTCGAGTGCCTCGCGTGCGCCAGCACGGCCGCCCTTAGCATAGCCGGAGGCCAGCACGGCCGCATTCATCGCGCCGGCCGAGGTTCCCGAAATCGCCTCGATCTCGAGCCAGTCCTCCTCGAGGATCCGGCACAGCACGCCCCAGGTGAAGGCGCCATGAGCGCCGCCACCCTGAAGCGCCAGGTCGATTGAGAGGGGCTCGCGATTGGCGTTGTCATCGCCGCTGCGGGGGGCGCGCGCAGATGTCGGGGCTTTGCTCACGTCGTTCCCATCCTGAATGCGAGGCGGGTCGGCCGGGTCACGGCGACTTCACCAATCCCGAAAAACCGGCAACTGCCAGCAGGCTCAAAGCCCAGCCGACGATCGACTGGAAGTAGAAATAGTTGATGGCGATACGACCGCCAGGCTTGGACGGATTGGGCCGCCAGAAGGTTCTTTGCCCCATGTCGAGCACCGGCAGCAGCGTATCGAGCGAGTACATCCAGGGGCTGAAGGCCGGGTAGCTCGAGGCCTCCCAGCGCTGGCGGAAGCAGGCGAGCTGGGTCTGGCCGGGCTCGGCCAGGCCGCTCGTCTGCTGGGTGGCGATCAGGGAGCGCTGCTCGGATCGTTCGATGCCGCACAAGGTCCATTCGGGCGAACGCAGGACCACGGCGCTATTGGGCATCACGGCCCCCCGGTGCTCGGCATAACCGAAGATGGCAACGCCCAGAAACCAGAAGAACAGGAGCCAGACGAAGGCCAGCAGTGGCTGACGACCATAAGCAAGGGTGATTCCAAGCACACCGTCGGCTGCTGTCAGAAGCCCGCGGAGCACGGGATTGGCCGCCCGCTTGCGCCGGGCCTGGCGTTGCAGCCGCTCCTTGACGACAAGCACGGCGCGAGCATCTTCGCCATGTCCCATCTCGCGGAAGACGGAGGCCAGTTGCTCATAGGGCTGGGGCCAGAAATCCTCGCCCCAGCGCTCGGGCGCCTGCCGCCCTAACCAGTCGAGCCGGCTCTCGGCATCGACTGGCCCGTCGATGAAGGCGCCATAGCGGCAGCGATTCAGGAGAAGATCGCCCTGCTTGGGCCAGCAGGCCGCCTCGTCATGGATGGTCCCGATCGAAGCGCCGGTCAGCACCAGCGCACCGTTCACCTGGGCATCCCGGCGCAGGAAGAACGCGCCCTTGATCGCACTGCGGCTCATGTCCAGCGCAGTCTGGCCGGCGGCGGCGAGAACGGCGCCTGAGCAGTCGATGTCGCCGCCGATCTGCGAGGCGATCAGCCGGATCTCGCCTTCGATGCGCGCGCTGCGCAGCACGACGCTACCGCGGTTCTCGATTTCGTTGGCATCGATTGCAATGCCATCAGTGCGGGTGACGGCGGCGCCGGCACAGTCGAGATCTGCGGCAAGCACTGCACCGGACAGGTTGATGCCGCCCCGTAGTGTCGCCCCCCGCAGCAGGACGTTGCGTGCCTCCAGGCTCGGGGCGAGCAGCGCGTAGCCGCTTGGCGCGCGAATGGTGGCGCCATCGCATTCAAGATTGCCGCCGAGACGCGACTGAACGAGATCAACCTCGCCAGTGACCTCCGCGCCGCGCAGATAAACGCCGCCGCGCGCCTCGAGCCGCTCAGCCTGGAGCCCGGGAAGCGAGGAGCCGTCCAGGAACAGGCGGTTGATGATCGCGGCCCTGAAGATCGGCGCGGCCTCGAAATGGCAATCGTTCAGGCCGATGTCGCGAAAGACGCGACAGGCTTCGAGATCGAGAACATCCGTGATCCARGCGCCGCTGATCCTGACGCCCTTTTCGTGGGGCCGACAGCCTTCCTCACCTCCGAGCATGAGAAAGCGCAGGAAGGATGCGCGAATGACCCGCGCCGGGTCAGGTTTCTCGGGGCGCGAGCCATCTCCCAGGCGGTCGAAAGTCCCGCTGAGAAGCTTGGCGACGACCTCCTCCTCTGCTGGCAGCAGGGGGCGGAAATCGTCGAGGCGCGCCGTCGCGATGGCCCATTGGGCCTGTTCTGCTCCCGCTCCGGCGCCCCAGTCCAGCGTCATGTGGCGGCCGGAGGAGCCGCTTCGGCACTGGCGCTGGCGCTGGCTGCCAGCGCCTCACGCAGCGCAGCCTCCTTGGTCTCGTCGAAGGAGGTGCTCATCAGCGTGCCGCCGACGCCCTTCAGGTCGGCAAGGACCTTGTCGGTGGTCATCTTGCGGATCAGCAGGAAGAGCCCGGCGGTGTTGGGCTGCAAGGCGCTGGCCGCGTCCTTCATGAACTGGTCGTTGATGCCGACATCGCTGAGCTTTCCGCCCAATGCGCCTGAGGCCGCACCGAGAGCCGTGCCCAGCAGCGGGGCGAGGAAGATGAAGCCGATCAAGGTGCCCCAGAGGGCGCCCGACGCTGCGCCTGCCGCCGTCAGGTTCATCATCTGGTTGAGTTTGACCTGTCCCTTCTCGTCCTTGACGACGACAACGGCGTCGCCGAGCTCGATCAGATATTCGCGCTGGAGGGAAAGGACCTTCTGACGGACCTCTTCGGCCTTTTGTTCGGTCGGGAAGCCGATGAAAACCAGATCGCTCATGAGTGCAGCTCCATTGCTGAGGGGGAGGGGAGGGAAAGGCCATTCGGCGACGCTGCTTCCGCGGCGCGGCCGATGAGGAATTCGGCGRGCAGTGGAACCGGCCGGCCGGTCGAGGCCTTGGTGGCGCCGGAGATCGACGCGGTGCCGGCAATATCCAGATGGGCCCAGGGATAGGCCCTGGCGAAGCGGGCGAGAAAGCAGGCGGCGGTGATCGCGCCGGCCGCAGGCCCCCCGAGATTGCTGGTATCGGCAAAGCTGCTGCCGAGCTGGCCGAAATAGTCGTCCCAGATCGGGAGCTGCCAGACACGATCGCCCGACACCCCCCCGCATCTCAGGAGTTCCGCGGCGAGTGCATCGTCATTGGCGAAGAGGCCGCTCGCATGCGAGCCCAGCGCCACGACGCAAGCCTCGGTCAAGGTCGCGACATCGATGACGCAGGCCGGCGAGAAGCGCTCGGCATAGGTCAGGACATCGCACAGCAGAAGCCGCCCCTCGGCCTCGTGGGTCCGGATCTCGATGGTCTGGCCCGACATCGAGGTGACGATGTCGCCGGGGCGGCTGGCGCTGCCGCCCGGCATGTTCTCGGCCGCGGCGATCAGTCCAACGACATTGATCGGCAGCTCCAGTCGGGCGACCGTACGCATCACCCCCAGAACGCAGCCGGCACCGCTCATGTTGAACTTCATTTCGTCGGGGTCGCCTCCCGGGGTCAGCGGCGTGCCTCCGATATCGAAGGTGATGCCCTTGCCGACGAGGACGATCGGCCGGCTCCGGCTCTTGCGTCCATTGGACTGCATCACGACGAGCTTGCAGGGATTGGCGGAGCCCCTGCCGACGACCAAAAAGGCGCCCATGCCGAGCGCTTCGAGATCCTCGCGCTCCAGGACTTCGACATTGAAGCCGAACTCCCTCCCCATCTCCTTCGCGGTGCTGGCGAGGTAGGCGGGGGTGCAGATATTGCCCGGCAGATTGCCAAGATCCTTCGCCAAGGCGACGCCTTCGGCGACCGCGATGCCCTGCCGCAGCGCGCCGAGGAGTTCCGAGGTGAGGGTCTGCGGAACGAGCAGCATGATGCTGCGCACCGGGCGGGGCCGCGCGATCTGGCGGCGAGGATGGGTTCCGGGCAGGACGAAGACGTATCCGCCATCGGCCAGAATTTGCGCAGCCTGTTGAACCTGCCAGTTCAAGCTGCGCTTGGGGACCTCGTGTTCGGCCAGGGCGATGACGGCTTCGGCGACGACGCTCTCCGCGATGAACTTCGCCGTTGCCGAAAGAGCCCGCAGATAGGCGCGGTCGGAGAAGGCTTCGGGCTTGCCGAGGCTGACGAGCAGGATGCGGGTCGCGACGGAGCCCGGCAAATGATGGAGCAGCAAGGTTGCGCCGGCGGCCTCGCCAAGTTCGCCGCGCCCGACAATCGCGGACAGCTTGCCGGCTGCCCGTTCGTCGAGACGCCGCGCCGACCCGACCAATGCGCCGCCGCTGAATACGCCGACGACGAGGAGTTCGGTTCTGAGTCTTTCAGCCTCGCCGACCGCGGGGATGATCTCCATAGAATGTCTCCGAGAGGACATCATGGCATCGCTTGACTGGTGAATGGTGTGATCCTGCCAGGATACCCTCTGGTTGCAGGGGTCCGCCCGCGGCGGAGAAGGGGCCTCATGCGTCACGAAGGCGGGAGCGCCGGGCTTCCCGGCGGCCGGGCCGCCGCCGCAGTGCGGCCGGCCTCGCGCGCGGCGGGAAGCGGCTGCACGCGTTGGCCTGGGTGCAACGCCTGAATACCTCCGGAGACGATGACGTCGCCGGGCTCGAGCCCCTGCGAGACGATGACGAGGCCGGGGTCGAAGCGCAGGACGTCGACATTGCGCAGCGAGACCGTCGACTTCACGGGGTCGACGATCCAGACTGCCGGCGACAGGTCCTGCTGGGTCAGGGCGCTGGCCGGAACGGAGACGATGGAGGCCGAGGTGAGCTCCATGGTCCCGACCACGGTCGATCCCAGCCGCATCTCCTCCGGCGGATCGATCAGGCCGATCCTGACCGCAAAGGTCCGGGTCACGGGGTCGGCTTGCGGGGCCACCTCTCGGACACGGCCAAATGCGCGCACTGTCGGAGCCTCGGCGAGAGCGACCCGGATCGGAGTGTCGCCTTCCAGCGTTTCCAGCAGCGTGGCGGGCACGTTGAAGACGGCGTCACGGCCGTCTTCGCGCGCCAGTTGAAGCACGACTTGCCCAGCCTGCACGACTTCGCCGGGCTCGATGCTGCGCGCGGTTACGACGCCCGAGACGCCTGCGCGCAATTCGGTGAAGCCAAGCCGGTCCTGTGCCAGCTCGACTTGCGCTTCGGCGTCCTCGAGCTGGGCCTGCGCGGCCTCTTGCGCCTTGAGCGACTGATCGAAACGAGGCCGGGTGGTGAAGCCCTGCGCCATCAGCCGTTCCTGACGCTCGAACGTGTTTCGCGTCGTGTTCACCTCGCCGCGGGCCGCTTCGAGCGTTGCCTTGGCGGCCGTCAGAGCGTTGCGTTCGAGCGAGGGGTCAAGGCGGGCAACGATCTGTCCGGCTGCGACGCGATCTCCGACATTGACCGGCCGCTCGGCGACACGGCCGCCGATGCGGAAGCCGAGTCCGACATTCTTCTCGGCCTGGATCTCGCCGCTCAGCTTGATGTCGTTGGCGAGTTTGCCGGCCTCGACCTTGACCACGCGGACGGGGCGGCCCTCCGAAGGGGCGGCCTCCTGGTTCTGGCAGGCAGCGAGCGCCAGGACGAACAATGAGGCGGCAGCGGCGCGGAGAATGCGCGTGGCCGAGGGCTGGAACCGGATGGCTGAGATCGGTCTCATCGCGAAGAAACTCCCGCAGCGGCCGTCGCCCGGGCTTTCGTCTTGCTGGGTGTGGGCGAGCCTGCGCCGAAGACGGCGACATAAAGCACGGGCAGCAGGATGAGAGTGAGGACGGTCGCGACCAGGAGGCCGCCCATGATGGCGAAGGCCATCGGGCCCCAGAACACCGTTGGGGCGATCGGGATCATGCCGAGCACGGTCGAGACCGCCGTCAGCATGATAGGCCGGAAGCGCGTGCTGCTGGCGTCGAGCGCCGCCTCGACGACACTCTTGCCGCTGGCCCGCTCGGCCTCGATCTGGCCGACCAGGATCACCGCGTTCTTGGTGATGATGCCGATCAGCGCCAGGATGCCGAGCAGGGCGACGAAACCCAGTGGCTTGCCCGACACGAGCAGTGCGCTGACCACGCCGATAAGGCCGAGAGGCGCGATGCTGAGCACGATGGCGAACAGTCTGAAGCTCCGCAGCTGGGCCATCAGCACGGTGAACATGATCAGCAGCATGACCGGCACGACGGCAATGACCGAGGATTGCGACTTGGCGCTTTCCTCGACGGTTCCTCCGACGGCGATGCTGTAGGCGGGCGACAACGTCTTCCGCAGCGCGTCGATCGAGGGCTGCAAGGCGGAGACGACGGTCTCCGGCAGCGTTCCGGGCTTGACGTCCGCGGCGACTGTCAGGTTCGGAACCCGGTCGCGCCGCCAGATCAGCGGCGCGTCCAGCCCGTAGCTGAACGTCACGAACTGCGACACCGGCACGGAGCGTCCACCGGGCAACGCGACCTGCATGGTCCGCAGCGTATCCAGCGAGACGCGGTCGGCGTCCTGGGCCCGCACGACGACATCGACGAGATAGATATCGTCGCGCACCTGGGTCACGACTGTGCCGGAAACGACGGTGTTCAGGATCGCCGCAAGCGCTTGCGAACTCAGGCCGAGGCGGCGTGCCTCATCCTGATCGACGCGCAGGCGCAGCTCGCGCGCAGGCTCGATCCAATCGAAATTGATCTGCTCGGTCTTGGGGCTCGTCGCGACGACCTGAGCCAGCTTCATCGCGATCGAGCGCACCTCGGCGATGTCGGGCCCGCTGACGCGGTACTGCACGGGCCAGCCGACCGGCGGCCCGAGTTCGAGCGGATAGACGCGCGCGACGACATTCGGAAACTCCTTGGCCAGGAGCTCTTCCAGCTTGGCCTGCAGGCGGTCGCGAGCCGGCACGTCCTTGGCGACGATGACGGCCTGGCTGAAGAACTCGTTGGGCAATTGCGCATTGAGCGGCAGATAGAAGCGGATTGCGCCGCGCCCGACATAGGTGCTCCAGCGATCGACATCCGGGTTGCCCTTGAGTGCCGCGTCGAACCGGGTCGCGAGCTGCTCGCTCGCATAGATCGAGGCGTTCTGCGGCAGTGTCAGGTCGACCAGAAGCTCGGGCCGGTCGGAGGCGGGGAAGAACTGGCGGGGCACCAGCGGCAGGGCGAGGACGGAGGCGACGAACAATGCGAGCGTCACCGCGATGGTCGCCCAGCGCAGCCTGATGGCCCCGGACAGGAGCTGCCGGAAGGTTCGTTCGACCCTGCCGGGGCCGGCATTGCTCGATGCCGGATCCGGCGCCTTCAGCATCGCGACGCCAAGCACCGGTGCAAAGATCACCGCCACGAACCAGGACACCACCAGGGCGATGCTGACCACGGCAAAGAGGGTGAATGTGTATTCGCCGGCCGAACTTGCTGCAAAACCGATCGGCACGAAGCCGGCGATCGTCACCAGGGTTCCGGCAAGCATCGCCATCGCATATTTCTTGAAGGCGTAGGTCGCCGCCTTTGCCTTCTCCTCGCCGGCGGCGAGACGCGTCACCATCGCGTCGGTCGTCGTCATGGCGTCGTCGACGAGCAGGGCGAGCGCGATGATCAGCGCACCGAGCGAGATCCGCTGCATGTCGATGCCGGCAACGAGCATCACGGCGAAGACCACCGCGAGCGTCAGCGGAATGGACAGCGCAACGACCAGGCCGGGGCGCACGCCAAGGCTGATGAAGCTCACCGCCATGATGATCGCGATCGACTGCCAGAGCGAGGTCATGAAATCGTCGATCGCGTGATCGACCGTCACGGCCTGATCGGCGACCAGGCGCGGCTCGATGCCGAGCGGCAGATTGGCGGTGATGGTCGCCATTGCACGCTGGATATTCTTGCCAAGCGCCAGGATATCGCCGCCATCGCGCATCGCGATGCCCAGTCCGATCGCTTCCCGTCCGTTGGCTCTGCAGGGCGCCGAGCAGGGCCGAGCGATCGATGCCGAGATTGGCGAGTTCCCTGACGGAGAATTCGACGAAGATGCGCTCGTCCTGGGCGCCGATGATCTCGATCTTCGAGACGTCTGGCACGAGGAGCAGGCGCGAACGGGCTGCTTCGACATGGTCGCGCAGCTCACGGCTGGTGAAGCCATCTGCGATGAAGCCGTAGATGATGCCGAAAGTGTCGCCGAAGCGATCGTTGAAGAACGGCCCGACCGCACCCTGGGGCAGGGTATGGCGGATGTCCCCGACGAGATTGCGGACCCGGTACCAGGTGTCCTGCACGTGGCGCGCCGGGACCGACTGCTTCAGGTTGACGAAGATCGTCGTCACGCCGGGCGTCGTGAAGCTGCGGACGAAATCGAGGCCGGGCGTTTCCTCGAGCTGGCGCTCGAGCCGCTCGGTGATCTGCGTCAGCGTGTCCTCCATGGTCGCGCCCGGCCAGGCCGCCGAGACGACCATCGACTTGATGACGAAGGAGGGGTCTTCATTGCGGCCAAGCCGCACGAAGGCGAGCACGCCGGCCGCGACGGCGACGATCATGAGATAGATCACGACCGAGCGGTTCTTGAGGGCCCATTCCGAGAGGTTGAAGCTCATCGTGTTTCCGTCCCGGTCAGCCGCACATGCTGGCCTTCCTGCAAAAGGCTCGCGCCGGCCGTGACAATAACATCGCCAAGTGCCAGGCCCTTGCCGATCAGGGCCGTCGCGGGGTCGGCGCTGAGGACGTCGAGCTTGCGCAGCGACACGGTGAGCGTCTTGGGATCGACGACCCAGGCTCCGGTATCCTGCTCGCGGCGCACCAGCGCCGTCGACGGTATGGTAATGGCCGAGGCTTCGCTGCCGCGGATCGTGCCGAGGACCGCGGTCCCGAGCCGGTAGGACTGCGGAGGCTCTGAGAGACCGACCCTGACTCGGAAGGTCCGCGTCACCGGGTCGGCCTGGGGCGAGACCTCGCGTACCCGGCGCCTGACGGTGGTGCCGGGATCGCCGGTGAGCGCGACATACACGCGCGCATCGGCCGGCAGGCTGCGCATCAATGCGGCGGGCACCTCGAATACGGCATCGCGCCCCTCGCGCCTTGCGAGTTGCACGATCATCCGGCCGGCAGCGACGACCTCGCCCGGCTCTGCGCCGATCCTGGTCACGACGCCTGGTGCATCGGCCTTCAAGGTGGTGAAGCCGACGACATCTTCTGCGGAATTGACGCGGGCTTGTGCGGCGTCGACCTGAGCCCGGGCAGCCGTGCGCCCCTGCTCGGCAGCCTCGAAATCAGCCTGCGTCGTGACATTGCGCTGGAGCAGATGGCTCTGGCGCTGCAACTGGTTGTCGGCCTTTCTCAGAAGGCCCTGAGCAGCCGTGAGTGCCGCCCGCGCCGAACGCAGTTCGTTGAGTTCGTTCTCGGGGTCGAGGCGGGCAACGACCTCTCCCTCGCGTACCGTCGCGCCGACCGCGACGCGCCTCTCCGCCAGCCGGCCACCGATGCGGAAGGAGAGCGACGCCTGGTCCTGCGCTTCGATATGGCCGGTGAAATTGATGTCCGCTGCCTGGCGGGGCTCGTCGACCGTGATCGTGCGGACGATCCGCACGGGCGGCGGGGCCTCGTCGGCCTCGCGCTGGCAGGCTGCGGAGGCGAGTGCAATGACGGTCAGCGCGGCTGCATGCAGAGACCGGGAGGGACCAGGGCCGCGACGCACGCTCATGCCTTCGGCCCTCGCAGCGCCGCCCTCGCACACGGCGGAGTTCTTGCAACGATCCTGCCATTCGCGGGGAACGGGTTCTCTCGCAAGCCGTTCAAAAGCATCATGTTCTTCCTCTGGCAACCGCGAGGCAGAGGCCGTGGAACCTCGGGCGAAAGACAAGTGTCCGTCGCCAATCTCTTCGGGCGGCAGGGACGGACGCTACCAACAGTCCGGGAAGCGCGGATTAGCTCAGAATCCCAACTCTGCGCTGGTCATCCCAATTTTGGGACAGGGTACTCGGCGTCCGGAGGTCCTTGCTGCGGAGCCGTATCCTCCCGTCTCAGGCTGGCTGCGACAGGGATCAGCAAGAGGAAGCCGATGCCGGAAGCGATCGCCATCAGGCCATAAACATGCTCCCCCCACGAGCCGTAGAGATAGCCGGCAAGGGTCGTCAGAGCCGCCATCACCCCGGCCCATCCGGCGGCAAGCCAGGCCTGAGCCTGGGCCAGCATGCTGCGCGGCGCGAACTTCGCGAGCAGGAAGATGCTGCCCAGATGCGTCGCGCCGAAGGTCAGGCCATGCGTCAGCTGCAGCAGGACGACGAAGGCGATATCCGGGTCGAGAGCCATGCCGGCCCAGCGCAATGTGGCGACAGCGCCGCTGGCGGCGAGCAGGACGCCTGCTCCGGCCGAGCCGCGGATGACGTATCCGAGCAGGCTGAAGAATGTGATCTCCGACGCGATGCCCGCCGCCCAGAGGCTTCCCATGGTACCCCCGGAAATGCCGAGGCTTTGCCAGTGCAACGTGCTGAACCCGTAGACGGCGGCGTGGCTCGCCTGGACGAGTGCCGCCCCGGCAATCGTCAGGATCAGCAGATGCGGCCTCTCCACCAACCCGGCCCTCTCGTGGGGAGCGGCTGATCTCTCCGGCAGGCGAATGGTTGCGACGGCGACCGTGGCAAGCGCGGTGGCAAGCGCCGACAGCAGCAACATWCCGATGATGGACGAGATCGGCAGCCAGTCGAGCATCCAGCCCGCCGAGAGATTGGCGAGCGCAAAGCCCGCCGAGCCCCACAGGCGAATCCGCCCGTAGCGCAGCTCTGCCGAGCGCAAGCCCTCGAGGCTGCGCAGGGTTACGGCATCGGTGAGGGCGATCAGTGGACCCTGGGCGAGCGCGATCGCAATCACCAGCAGCAGGATTGGCAGGAAGCCCGCGGCAAAGGCGAGAAAACCTGTGCCGATGACGACAGCCACCGAGCAGGCAACCAGCGCAATGGTCATGCGCACGCTCCGGTCCGCGAGGACGCCAACGACCGGATTTGCGATGATGCGGGTCAGCAGCGGTGCGGCAAGCACGATGCCGATCGCATCGTCACCAAGCGATTGCGCGCGCAGCCAGAGCGGAAAGAACGGCAGATTGACGCCGAGCTCGAAGAAAAGGGCCGCGTAGAGAAAGGAGAGGCGCCCCGTCGCCCCCTTCATGCCGAGAACCTCATGCTCTTCGGCTAGTCGGCAAGGCTGTGTGCGGCGCGTTCATCTCCGCTCCCTCCCGCTGCATCGTCCAGCGCCGCATCCTGCTGGGCAAGTCCAGATGGGAGCGAGGAGAATTTGGTCAGGTGCCGTTCGCGCGCCTCGGTGGGGCTGTAGCCGAACTCACGTCGGAACGCCCGGCTGAAGGTCGAATGATCGATAAAGCCCACTTCATTGCCGATGCCGTGGATCGACAGGGCATCGCGAGTCGATGCGAGTCGGCGATGCGCCTCGCGAAGCCTTTCGCGATTGATGAAATGAGCCACGCCACCCGTGCTCTCGAACAGCCGGTAGAGCTTGGAGCGGGACATCGCCATGAGGCGCGCCAGCCGCTCGGGACCAAACTCGGGGGAGGCCATGTTCTGCCGGACGACGCGCCGGGCACGATCGATCAGAAGGGAGGTCAGCGGCACCTCCGCAGCCTCGGAACGTTCGACCCGCGGCGCGATGCAGGCCGCGACCAGYGAACGCGTCGCGGTGGCGAGGCCCTGCGCATGCTCCACCGAGATATGCGGCAGTTGTCGGGCGAGGTTCTCCATATAGCCCGTGAGCAGCGCCCCGRGTTCGGGATTGATTTCCAGATCGTGCGCCCGCTCGAAATCGACGAGTTCCTCCTGGCAAAAGTTACGAGGCAGGAACAGCGTCAGGACTTCCGTGTCCTCGGCCTGGCCTTCGAACGGCATGGCGAGCGAGCGGAAGCTGAGATTGCCTTGCCGCTCGGGGGGGCTCAGGGAAAGCAGGTTGCACTCAGGCGAACAGGAATGCGCGAGCACGACGCACCAATGATCCATGAAGGACCGCGGCCTGTGCCGCCAATGGCGAGCGGGGGCGTCGGCGTAGAGCGTCCTGGTCAGAACGACGTCGCCGAAGCTCCACGACGAGAACTCGGCGTCGAATGGCTCGGACGCGTTCGGCGTAGGCAAGAGATCGATCGTCTCGGAGAGCAGAGAACGCCACGCGTCGAACTGATCCTCCGCGGGCAGTCCCTTGGTCGAGAAGTTCTGAACGAAGACCGCTCCGCCCGGGATCCCTGAATTGGTACTAGAGAGAGCCGACACGGCATTCTCCTCGCGATAGCGTTACGTTAATCTTGGCCCCGCGTACCAACGGGAGGTCAATGTTTCTCAGTTCCGTGAAGAAACTGTGACGCTCGGAGCTAGCAATGGCAAGCAATAAACCGCCGAGAATTGTCGTTATCAGGAGGAAGCAGGTGGTCCTCTTGCGGCACTTGGCTCGCTACTGGCGCGGGGACGCTGCGTCGAAGACGCGAATCGGCGCGGTAACGATCAGGCTGGCGGCCGAACCGAGCGCATCCGCAGCCATCAGCGGAGTGGAAACGTCGGAATCGGTGATGACCTGGCCTTGGAGCAGCCGGCCTCCGATCAGGCGGACCGCATCGGGGCTGGCGGCAAAGAGGTCGTGATTGATGCGGTCGCCGGCATTGATGGCGCTGAGATCCAGCACCGTGATGCCTGACAACCCCGCCAGCTGCTGCTGGTACTCGTCGCGCGTCAGGTCAATGCCGCCGAGGCGCGTCGCTCCGCGGGAAATGAAGCGGGAGAGCTGCAGCGCCCTGTCGTTCTGCGAGACGAAAAGCGTGATCTGCGGACGCTGGGAGCCCATGTCCTCGACTTGCCGGCGAAACACGCCGACATCGAGATCGGGCGAGGCCAGAATGAGATTGTTGATCTTCCGGGGGACGCCGCCCTGCTCGAGAGCGATCTGCCTGACGGCCTCGACGGCAGGCCAGCTCCCCATGGAATGGGCGAGGATGACGATTTCGCCGACAGAGGGGCTGCTTGCAGCCGCCTTCAGCAGATAAGCGAGATCCGAGCGGGAATACGATGCATTGTCGAAATCCCGGCTGTAGTCGAGCAGATGGCCGCGCGACGGCCACGAGAACAGGACCGGGGACGCATCGGCATCGGCGTCATGGGTCAACTGCGCGAAACGAAAGACGGCGCGGTCGAACGGCGTGTTGAAGCCGTGGACGAAGACGAAGACCCGGCGCTTGCGCCCGCCCGTCGACTTGAACCATTTGACGAGGTCCGCCTTGGCGACCGGCGCGGTCGAGGTGACGACAAAATCCGTTGCCGCATTGCCGGGAGCCGTGCGCGGCAGCTGGATGGTACCGACCTCCCGATCCTTCGGGATCGAGACGACGATATTGCTGAACGAGACTGTATCTCCGCGCTCGCCGCTGAACAAAACCCCCGTTTCCGCCGAGGGAGCGCGCGTCGTCGCGGCAAGCATGTTCACGCGGTCGGTACCGGCAACGGGCTCGACGGGTTGAAGCAATCCGCGTGGCGCCGAAGCGCAAGCACTGAGGCCGAACGCGACGGCAAGTCCCGCCAGGCTCATCCGCAAGGTGTCGAGGCGGTGGCCCATGGTCAAAGAGCCCCAGGATTCGGGCGCGCACCAAGCATTGCACGCAGTAACGGGCTTACCGAATTGCTCTTGCATGCCTTACCGTGCGTCGGTGTCACGTCGACGTCCCCAATCTGCAAATAGGAGATCGGAGGATCTCGAGCGGCTGTGTCAGGATAAAGAACCCATCCGGAGGCAGCAAGCTTGCCGTCAACTTTGGGACAGGCGGTCCAAGCTTTGGGATTCTGTGCCGATGCCCTCGGCGCGCAGGGAATTAAGTTGCCGGTATGACCGCCTCGGCAACGATTCCGGCGGCACACCTGCTCATCGCGACCCCCCGTGGGGCCGAAGTCCAAGGCTTAGGGGAGGGCAAGACATGTCTACCGGGAACGTCGCGTCAAAGACCACGATGCAGAGATTTCTCGATGCGGTCGAGAAAGTGGGGAACATGGTTCCCCATCCCGTCGTCATCTTCCTCATCCTCATCGCCATCGTCATGGTGCTGTCGGCCGTGCTCAGCCTGTTCGGCGCGGCGGTCACCTTCGAGCGCATCAATCCCGACACCCATAAGGTCGAGATGGCGAGCACGGCGATACGCAGCCTGCTCAACGTCGAAGGCATTCGCTTCATCTATTCGTCGCTGATTCCGAACTTCATGAGCTTCACCGCCGTGGGGCTGATGATCGTCGCGATGATCGGGGCCGGCGTGGCCGAGGAATCCGGCCTGGTGACGGCCCTGATCCGGAAGCTCGTCATCGTGTCGCCGGGTTGGGCGCTGACCTATATCCTGGCCTTCGTCGGCATCCTCGCCAGCATTGCCGCGGATGCGGGCTATCTGGTCCTGATCCCGCTCGCCGGCATTGCCTATCTCGCCGTTGGGCGGCATCCGCTCGCCGGTCTCGCGCTCGGCTTTGCTGCCGTGGCCGGAGCTTTCACGGTCAATATGCTGATCAAGCCGCTCGACGCCGTTCTCGTCGAGTTCACCAATGACGCCGCCCATCTCGTCGATCCGAACCGCTCGATCGGCCTGGCTTCCAATGTCTGGTTCTCGATCGCCTCGGTGCTGTTCCTCACCGTCGTCATCGCCTTCATCACCGACCGGATGATCGCACCGCGCCTTGGCGCCTACGATCCGAAGCTGGCGGCCGAAGGCACCACGACGGAGCAGGGCGCTTCGCTGTCCGATCAGGAAACGCGTGGACTGCGCTTCGCGGGGCTCGGCCTGCTCGCGCTGGTTGCGGTGTTCTGTCTGTTGACACTGCCGTCGGGGGCGCCGCTGCGCAATCCGACAACCGGCGAGCTGATCGGCAACTCGCCCTTCATGAACGGGCTGATCGCACTGATCATGCTGATGTTCCTCACCACGGGCTGGGCCTATGGCATCGGAGCCGGGACCTTGCGGACGCTGCCGGAGGTGATCGCGGCGATCGAGAAGTCGATCAAGAATCTGGGCGGCACAATCTTCCTGTTCTTCGTGCTGAGCCAGTTCGTCGCCTATTTCACCTATACCAACATGGGCACCGTCATGGCGCTCAGCCTGTCGGGCGTCCTGCAGTCGGCCAATATCGGCGCGCTGCCGCTGCTGCTCGGCTTCATCGTCGTGGTCGCGATCATCGACCTCCTGCTGACCGGCGCGATTGCAAAATGGGCGATCTTCGCGCCCGTCTTCGTGCCGCTGCTGATGAAGCTCGGCGTCGAGCCGGAAGCGGTGCTGGCCGCCTATCGCGTCGGCGATTCCCCGATGAACGCGATCACTCCGCTCAACGCCTATTTCGCCCTCGTCGTGGGCTTCGCCCAGAAATACGACAAGACCGCGGGTGTCGGCACGATCGTCTCCCTGATGCTGCCCTATGTCGTCTGGATGTTCGTGTTGTGGACGGCGCTCTTCGCGGTCTGGAAGATGCTCGGCCTGCCCTGGGGCCTGTGACGGCCGGTCGCGCAGCCCGAAACGAAATAACCCTGACCTGATCGGATGGACATCATGAGCAGCCCCTCAATCCCCCTCGACGTCGCCAGTGCCATCGACCACCTGATGAATTTCCTCTCGGTCGAAGGCGTGACCGGTCAGGAAGCCAAGATCGGGGCTGCGGTCAGCGAGGCGCTGAAGAAGGTCGGGGTGCCGGCATCCGCGATCCGCTTCGACGATGCCAACAAGCGCATCCCGGTGCCGACGGAGACCGGCAATCTCTTCGTCGATCTCCCGGGCACGCGGCCGGCGCCAAACCCCGGCGTGAGGGCGACCGCATCGTCTCCGACGGGACGACCGCGCTCGGCGGCGATGCCCGCACCGGCGTCGCGCTCCTGGTCGTGCTCGCCGAGACGCTGATCAAGCACAAGCTGCCGCATCCGCCGATCACCCTGCTCTTCACCGTCCGCGAGGAGAGCGGCCTGCATGGTGCCCGTGAACTCAACCCGGCCGATCTCGGCGGGGCTGCGATGTGCATCAATGTCGATGGCCAGCTCGCCTCGGAGCTGCTCGTCGGTGCAGTCGGCCAGGAGAACTGGGAAGTCGAGATCAAGGGCAAGGCATCCCATGCCGGCGTCGCGCCGGAAAGGGGCATTTCGGCGACGCTGGTCGGCGCCATCGCGATCGCCGAGGCACAACGTAGCGGCTGGTTCGGCAAGGTCGTTAAATCCGACGGCCACGGCACCAGCAATGTCGGCATTTTCGGCGGCAAGGGCGGCACGGTCGCGGCCGGCGATGCGACCAATGTCGTCACCGACTACGTCTATATCCGCGGCGAGGCGCGCAGCCCGGAGGCTGCCTTCGCGACCAAGATCGCGAACGGCTACAAGGAGGCCTTCGCCAAGGCGCAGGGCGAGGTGAAGGATCACGAGGGCAACACTGCCGAGGTGAAGTTCAGCCAGAAGCCGGCTTACCCCCCCTTCGAACTGGGCCAGGATGCTCCGGTCGTGAAGCGTGCCACCAAGGCGCTCAAGCTGCTGGGCATCGAGCCGACCTATCTGTTCTCCAATGGTGGTCTCGACGCCAACTGGTTTGACAAGCATGGCGTTCCGACCATCACCATCGGCGCCGGGCAGGCCGAGATCCATACCATCAAGGAGTATGTGAATCTCACTGAGTACGAAAAGGGTTGCCGCATCGGTATCCTGATGGCGACCCTGGAAGACTGAGGCCTTGGCTGGGTGCGGTGTGCCGGGGCGTAGCCTGCGCCGGCATGCTGCGCCCTACGCATTTCTGCGGCCTGGCAGGGCCCAATAGGGAGCTGAGCGATTGAGCCCGATAGCCTATACCGGCACCATCATCGCCGTTGCCGTGGTCTTGTTCATCTGGAACAAGATTCCCGTCGTTCTGGTCGCGATGGGAGTAGCGCTTGCCCTTTGGGCGACCGGGGTCCTGACCCTGCCGCAGGCTCTGGGCGGTTTCGGCGACCCCGCCGTCATCTTCATCGCCTCGCTCTTCGTCGTCAGCTCCGGGCTCGAGGTCACCGGCGTCACCGCCTGGGCAGGCCAACTCCTGATCAAGGGAGCGGGGGAGGAAAGTCGAACCCGCCTTCTGATTCTCACCATGATTCTCGTTTCGCTGCTGACCGCGGTGATCAGCCTCAACGGCGCCGTCGCTGCATTGCTGCCGGTTGTTGTCGTCATCGCGGTTCGGCTCAAGCGCAATTCTTCGCAACTGCTGATGCCGCTGGTCTTCGCCGCGCATGCGGGTTCGATGCTGGCGCTGACGGGAACTCCCGTGAACGTGCTGGTCTCCGAGGCCAGTAGCGATGCAGGGATGGGCAGCTTCGGTTTCTTCGAATTCGCTCTGGTCGGCGTGCCGCTGCTGGCGGGCACGATGGCGATCATCATCCTGTTCGGCCAGCGCCTGCTGCCTGAGCGCAATGGCGCGACCATGCCCGCCGATTTCAGCCGGCATGCCAAGACGCTGGTCGAGCAATACGGCCTTGCCAGCGGCATCTATCAGATGCGCGTGCGTGCCAGTTCGCCTTATCTCGGCGCTGCGCCCGCCAGCATCGACCTGTCGGCCTATCCGGGGCTGCAGCTGGTCGCCATTCAGGAGGGCGAAACCGCAAGCCCCATCCGCCGCTCGGTCATTGCCGATGGCGATCATCTTTTGGTTCGCGGTGAGGTTGACGCGGCCGCGACACTGGCGGCGGAGATGCATCTCGCCTTCCGTGAGGAGGCAAAGCAGGGGCAGGGCGCGGAGACGCTGTTCAACCAGCGCTCCGGTCTGGCCGAAGTCGTGATCCCGCCGCGCTCCGGCCTGATCGGCCAGACCGTTTTCCCGGGGATGGTCACCGACAGTGGCGATCTGATCGTTCTGGCCGTGCAGCGCGCGGGGGCGGAACTCGCCGCCGCGAATGCAACCAAGGATTCCGGTGGCATCGTGCTGCAAGCCGGCGATACCATGCTGCTGCAGGGCACCTGGAAGGCGCTCGACGTCCATCTCGACGATCCCGATGTCCTCGTCGTGAGCTCGCCCGAACTGGTGCGCCGTCAGGCCGTGCCGATGGGCCCCGGCGCGAAGCAGGCTGTCATCATTCTCGTCGCGATGGTTCTGCTGCTTGCCACAGGCGTCGTCCCGCCCGCCGTCGCAGGTTTGCTGGCTGCAGGCGCGATCATCCTGTCGGGCATCATGAATGTCGAGCAGTCCTACCGCGCGATCGGCTGGACCACCGTGATCCTCGTCGGCGCGATGATGCCGCTCTCGACCGCGATGGTCGAAACCGGGGCGGCGAAGCTGATGGCGGAGCGGCTCGTCTACATGGTTGGCGATGCCGGCCCAGTCGCCTTGCTTGCGGGTCTGTTCGTGCTGACTGCCGTCATGGGGCAGTTGATCAGCAATACCGCGACCGCGCTGATCGTCATCCCGATCGGGGTGGCCGCTGCCGCCAGCATGGGGATTTCGCCGCGGCCGGTCTTGATGAGCACGGCCGTTGCCGCCGCCGGAGCTTTCCTCACCCCGATCGCGACGCCGACCAATCTGATGGTGATGGGGCCAGGCGGCTATGCCTTCAGCGATTACTGGAAGCTCGGCCTGCCGCTGCTGATCTGGTTCTTCGTGGTGGCCGTCTTCATCGTTCCGCTCATCTGGCGCTTCTGAATTCTGTCCGACTGCCGAGAGTTTTCGCCGAGCTCGCGGTCAAAGCGGGCGGAGCAGGAACGATCGGCCGTGACAGCGGCCGATCGATTGCCTGGCGTGGTGATGCGCCGGGTCAACATTTGGCTTGAGGCCAAGGAGGATCAATTGGTTGATATTCGCGGAGCAGCGCTCGCTGCTGGGATGGTTATCGGAGCACTGTGTTCGGGCACTGCCTTTGCTGCCCCGGTATCATCGGCTGGTAGCGTTGCCACCAATCCCGGCGTCGAACTCGCACAATGGCACCGTTCGCCCCCGCGGCATGTCGCGCCACGCCATGGCCGCTGCTGGTGGGAAAACCGTCGCGTGCGCGACCATCGTGGCCGCTGGGTCGTCCGCCGCGTGCAAGTCTGCCGCCGCTGACCGGGCAATCCGGGGCGCGCCCCGGACCAGTGCGGGCGGTCGCCGCGCAGGGATGACGCCGCGTAGTGACGTATGTCCAGCTGGCCTTGGGGCCAGGATGCAGACGCCGAGAAGCGCCAAGAACTCCCACGCTTCTCGGCACACCACATCTGATCGGCAGGAGCTGCCGCTACCCCGGACTCAAACTCCGAACCACACCGATCCAGGATCCTCCGGCCTTCGGGCGTCGCTCGATCCTCCGAGACGGTCGCGTGTGATGACAGTGTCGCCGGCTCTCTTGCATTGAGAGCGATGTCGCGATGGATGCACCGATAACCCAAGCAGACATCACCCCGCTCTTCTAAGCCACGTCCCTCCCTGAATGATGCTGCCGAAAGAGCGGCCAGAACGGCTGATCTGCTCGGAATTGGGCGATATCGAGCATCTTGTTCGGTCGGCGCGGGGTCAAATCACATAGCCCCCGTGCTGCTACTCGCGGTGCCCGGGACGGTCTATCGCCAACTTGGGCAGCCGATGACGATGAAAGGGGTCTGCGCAAGCCGATGACCAATCTGCCCGTCGGCACGCCAGGGGGACACGCCCCATGCCAGAAGCCACCGCCCGACCAACAGCATGCATTGCTGCGTATTCTCGGCCTCGCCTGCTTCGGCTCTTCTCTTGGTGTGTTCCTGTTCGACCCGGTGCTGCCCATGCTCAGCCGGGATTTTGCGGTGCCTCGCAGCCAGGTTGTGGCCATGGCGACGGCGTTTGCGCTCGCCTATGCCCTGGCACAGCCGATTGCCGGTGCTCTCGGCGACCAACTCGGCAAATTGCGGGTGATGCGCGTCTGCCTCGGGGTGAGCGCGCTTGGCACATTGCTCGGCAGCCTTGCCTCCAGTTTCGAGCTGCTGCTCGCCACCCGGCTCGTCGTCGGCTTCTTCACGGCCGGCACATTCCCGCTGTGCTTTGCCATCCTGGCGGAGCGGATCGCGCCTGAGGGGCATCAGGAGGCTTTCGGCAAGGCCAGTGCGGCCTCGGTCACAGGGTCGCTGGCCGGGGCCGTTGGGTCCGGCTTCATTGCCGATGCGCTCGGCTGGCGCGGCAGCCTGCTCGTGGCCGGCCTGATCGGCCTGACCTGTTTCGCTATCGTCACGGCGGCGCTGCGCGATACCCGCGAAGTCTCGTCATCGCGCGCCGGGTTCGGCTCGGCGTTCTCTGCCTATCGCAGGATTCTCGGGCTGGCGAGCGCCCGCCGCGGTCTTGGGCTGCAGCTTGCCCTGACCGGACTGACACAGGGCTTGTTCCCGCACATTGCCTTTCTCGTCGGAGCCAGTGCGTCCACCGTCGGCATCGTGCTCTCAGGCTTCATGATCGGCAGCATTGCCTATGGGGTCAGCCTGCGCCGCACCCTGCGCTGGATAACGCCAGTCCATTTCACCCTGGCCGGCGGGCTGGTCATGACGCTCGCCATGGCAAGTCTGAGTGCCCATCTTCCCTGGCCTTTGCAGTTCGGCGCATTGCTGGCATTCGGCTTCGCCTATCGCAGTGCAGCCATTCCACTTCAGACCTATCTGGCGACGCTCACCCCGCATACGCAGGGCGCGATGATGGCGTTGCACTCGATGGCGGCCATGCTCGGGCAGTCGGCCATGCCGCTGATCTATGCGGCAGGGTTCGACAGGGCCGGTATCATGCCGACCCTGCTTGTCTCGGCATGTCTGCTCGGCCTCTGCGCCGCGGCGGTCGCCTCAATTATGCATTCCAGCAAACGCTGCCGTTGAACAGAATCGTCGGGGGCGCGAGGGACGATGCATCTTCTGCCGCGCAGATCGAGGCGTTCCGCACCGTCATGATGACCGGCAGTAGGTCGGCCGCGATTTCGAGGCGGAGTTAGATCAACGGACCGGATATCGTATCCAGTCCGATGATTTAACCCTTTGTCCTTGCGTCGGCTTTCCCGAAAACCGCAATCCACTTTTCGGGCCGATGCTTTAGTAGCGGCGCCGTTCAAAAGGCGACCTTGTCTGCCCCCTTGAGCTGCAGCAGTTCGCGCGCATCGTCCGGAGTCGCCAGCTCCAGTCCGAGACCTTCGATGATCTTCCGCGCCGCCCGGACCTGTTCGGCATTGGATTTTGCCAACTGTCCCGGCCCGATCCAGAGCGAATCCTCCAGACCGACGCGCAGGTTGCCACCCATCGCGACAGCCATTGCGGCGATCGGAAGCTGGTGACGCCCGGCGCCAAGCACCGACCAATGGTACTGGTCGCCGAAGAGCCGATCGGCCGTGCGCTTCATATGCGCGACATCTTCCGGGTGCGGCCCGATGCCGCCGAGCAGGCCGAAGACCGACTGGACGAAGAAGGGCGGCTTCACCAGCCCGCGATCGACGAAATGCGCCAGCGTGTAGAGATGTCCGATATCGTAGCACTCGATCTCGAAGCGCGTGCCGTTCTCGGCGCAGGTCGTCAGGATGTTCTCGATGTCCTGGAACGTGTTCTTGAAGATGCGGTCCTTCGAGCCTTCGAGATAGGGCTGCTCCCAATCATGCTTGAACGCCTTGAAGCGGCTCAGCATCGGATACAGACCGAAATTCATCGAGCCCATGTTGAGCGAAGCGACTTCGGGCTTGAAATAGGCGCAGGGTCGCAGACGCTCCTCGATACCCATGGTCGGCGCACCGCCCGTGGTGATGTTGATGACGCAATCGCTGCGCTGCTTGATCACCTTCAGGAAGGGCTCGAAGGCCTCGGGGGACTGGTCCGGCTTGCCGGTGACGGGATCGCGAGCATGGACATGCACGAGCGCCGCTCCCGCTTCGGCGGCACCGACCGCAGCGTCGATGATTTCATCGGCGGTCACCGGCAGGTAAGGCGACATCGAGGGGGTGTGGATCGCACCGGTCACGGCGCAGGTGATCATGACTTTGCGGTTCTTGGCCATGGCGGCTCCCATCAGCGGTCAGGATGAAGGATTTCAGACGGGTTTGCGCGCGGCCGCGCGCTTATGGGCCTGCAGTGCGGCCAGCCGCGTGTMGCGCCAGTCGCTCAGGCGCTTCACCCGCTCGGCCGATTGCGTTCCGGGCCATTCGCTCATGACCGTGGCGACGGTTTCCGCGCCAAACGGGTCGCCGCCAACGGCTTGTGCCGCCATGGTCGCGATGGAGGCGCCGTAACGGGCGCAGTAATCGGGAATACCGCCGGGCGCGTTGAGCTCGATCGTCTCGAACGGCCCCATGAAGGACCAGCGCAGGCCGAGCCCGTCGCGGATCGTCTTGTCGACGTCTTCCGCACTCGCGACGCCCTCGCCGACGAGGCGAAAGGCTTCCGCCAGCAGCACGGCCTGCAGGCGGTTGAGGACGAAGCCCGGCTTCTCCTTGCGCAGCACGATCGGAACCTGCCCGGCCTGTTCATAGATCGCCTTGGCCCGGGCGAGGACGGCCGGATCCGTCCAGGGCGCCGGTGCAAGTTCGACGATGGGTACGAGATGCGGAGGATTGACGGGATGGGCGACGACACAGCGGGCCCGCCCCGGGAGCGTCTCGCTGAACACCGAGGCCATGATGAACGAGGTCGAGGAGGCGAGAATCGTCTCCGGCGCGGCAAGCCTGTCCATCTCGGCGAAGAGGGCGCGCTTGGTTTCCACGGCCTCCGGCCCGTTCTCCTGCACGAGGTCGGCGCCGTTCAAGGCATCCGCCAGGCCCGAGGCGACGCGGATACGCGCGAGCGAGCCCCTTGGGTCCTCGACGAGGCCGTGGCCGGCGAGTTCCTCAAGATTGCTGCCGATATGGGTGCGGGCGGCCTCGGCCGCTCCGGGCGCGACATCATGCAGTGCGACGTCGAAACCATGGCTGGCGAAGATGGTGGCCCAGGCACGGCCGATCAGTCCGGAGCCTATGATCGCGATCTTGGTCATGCGTGTTGATCCTGCGGGAAGCGACGAAGGTCGGGATAGGGTTGAGGCAGGGCGCTCACAGCCAGAGCACCTGCCGGCGTAGCGCCAGGTCCTGGCTGAGAGCCTTCGACGGGCCGACATGAGTGACCTGGCCGCGCTCAAGCACGACCGTGCGGTCCGAAAGTGCCAGCGCAAGGTCGAGATGGTGGTCCACGATCACGATCGCGATCTCCTGTCTCAGCTTGTCGAAGGCCTCGAAAAGTTCCTCGACCACAGCCGGGGCGAGGCCCTCGAAGGGCTCGTCCAGCAGCAAGACACGTGTGTCACCGGAGAGCGCCCGCGCCACGGCCACCATCTGCTGCTCGCCACCGGAGAGGTAGTCGGCCGGGGAATGCCAGCGCTGCTTGATGCGTGGGAAGAAGGCGAAGATCTTGTCGTCCTCCCAGCGCGTGCCGTTGCCGGTCAGGCGCTTGAGGCGGCCGAGCTCCATATTGTCCTTGACGCTCATGCCGGCGAAGAGACCGCGCCCCTGCGGCACATAGGCGAGGCCGGCGCGCGCGATCACGGCCGGCAGCAGGCGTGCGATGTCGGCACCGGCAAGATTGATCGTTCCCGTGGCGGGCGGTGCAATGCCGGTGATCGTCTTCAGCAAGGTCGATTTGCCGGCGCCGTTGCGGCCGAGCAGCGCCACGATCTCGTTCACGTGGACGTCGAAGCTGACGTCGCGGAGAATGTGGCTCTTGCCGTAATAGGTGTCCACGCCGGAAAGCCCGAGCAGAACCGTCTCCCCTGCCGCACTGGGGCGTGGCTTCTCGGCCAGCGCATGCGCGCCCGAGCCGATATAGACCGCCTGAACCTGCGGGGAGGAGCGTGCATCCTCGACCGTGCCGTCGACCAGCACGCTGCCCTCGTTCATCACCGTGACATGGTCCGCGATCTGGAAGACGCGGTCGATATCGTGCTCGACCAGCAGCACCGGCAGGTCGGCCGAGATCGACTTGATCAGGTTGCCGACGCGTTCGCGCTCGGCTGCTGCGAGACCGGCGAGTGGTTCGTCCAGGAGCAGGACACGCGGCTTGGTGGCAAGGGCGAGACTCATGTCGAGCAGACGCTGGCCGCCATAGCTGAGCGAGCCCGCCTCGGCGCTCTCGATGCCGCGCAGGCCCATGGTCTCGATGACCTGCCGCGTCTCGTCCGAAACCTGTCCCAGCGACTCCGCCGCCCGCCAGAAGCCGAAGCGCTCCGGAGCGCGCGCCTGCACGGCGAGACGGACATTCTCGGCGACGGTAAGCGACGGGAACAGATTGGTGATCTGGAAGGCGCGGCCGATGCCGGCGCGGGTGATCGCTTCGGGCGAGAGCCCCGTGATCTCGCGCTCGCGCAGGCGAACCTCGCCATGATCCGGCCGAAACTGGCCTGAGATCAGGTTGAAGGCGGTCGTCTTGCCGGCACCGTTCGGGCCGATCAGCGCATGCAGCGACCGGTCGCGTATCGCGAGAGTGACACCCTCGACCGCCTTGATGCCGCCAAAGCTCTTGGCGAGGCCGGTCGCGGTAAGGATTGCGCCCTCGACCCAGTTCTGCGGCTTCATGAAATCCGGGAGCGTGACCGCACCGACCTTGCGCGCCGACATTGCCGCGTCCTCGGCTGCCTGCTTGCGGAAGGGCCGCAGCAGGCGCTCGCCGACGCCAACGAGCCCCATGGGTGAGAAGACGATGAAGCCGACGAAGAGCAGCCCGAACCAGAACAGCCAATTCGGCGTGAGGCTGGAGAGATAGTCGCGGAAGATCACGAAGAAGAGCGCGCCGAGAGCCGGGCCCAGGAAGGAGCGCATGCCGCCGATCACGACCATCGCCAGCAATTCGCCGGAGAAGGCGACCGAGATCGGCTCGGCCGAGGTCATGCGGTTGTTGAACAGCAGCAGCGTGCCGGCGAGCCCGGTCAGGGCCGCCGAGATGGTGAAGGCGACGAGCTTGTAGCGGTTCGTCTGGTAGCCGAGAAACCGGGCGCGCTGTTCGTTCTCGCGGATCGCGACCAGAACGGTGCCGACCGGAGAGCGCTGGAAGCGCCAGAGCCCGTAGACCACTGCCATGCCGATCAGCCCGACGAGGATGTAGAACGGCAGCGCCTGATCGAAATCGACGCCAGCGAAGAGCGGGCGCCTGATGCCGCCGAGGCCGTCCTYCCCGCCGGTCACGGCGGTCCAGCGGAAGGCGATCGAATAGGTCATGGCGGCGAGCGCCAGGGTCAGGAGCGAGAAATACACGCCCTTGCGGCGCAGGATCAGGGCGCCGAACGCGAAGGCGAGCACGCCCACGAAGAGCACCGCGAGCAGGATCGGCAGGGCGAACTGGCCGGGCAGCCAGTTGCGCTGGATCAAGCCCGCGGCATAGGCGGCGAGCCCGAACCAGGCGCCATGGCCGAAGGAGACGAGTCCGGTCGTGCCGACGAGAATGTTCAGGGCCATGCAGGCAATGGCGAAGACGACGATCTCGGTCGCCGAGGTGGTGCCGAGCCCAATGAAATGCATCAGGAAGGGCAGGGCGGCGAGGCCGATGGCGGCAATCAGGAGAGGCGCGCGGTCGCGCTGAGAGGCTGTCATTTCGCCCTCACTCGAAGCGCTGGATGCGTTCGCCGAACAGGCCGCGCRGCCGGAACAGCAGGACGAGCAGCATCATCAGGTAGATCACCGCGGTCGACCATTGCGTGAAGCCGAGGCCGATGGTGATGCCCTTGACCACGCCGACCATCAGCGCCGCCACGACCACGCCCCAGAAGGAGCCGAGGCCGCCGATGACGACGACGACGAAGGCCGGGGTGATGATCTCCTGCCCCATGGCGGGATGGATCGAGTAGATCGGCGCGAGCAGGACGCCGGCCAGGCCGGCAAGCCCGATGCCGATGCCGGCTACAGCCATCATGTAGGGCTGCAGCGAAATGCCGAGCGCACCGACCATGTCGGGGTTCTGCACGCCGGCCCGGACGACGCGACCAAAGGCCGTGCGCTGGAGCAGGAACCAGAGCCCGAGTACGCAAGCTGCTGCAATCAGGAGCAGAAGCGCGCGATAGCGCGAATAGATGAACTCGCCGAGGAAGATCTGGCCGCGCAGCGCCGGCGGGATCGAGAACGAGAGCGGCGGCGCGCCGAAGATCATGCGCAGGGATTGCTCCGCCACCATCGCGAGCCCGAAGGTCAGCAGCAGCGAAAGGATCGGGTCCGAGCGGTAGAAGCGCTGGAACAGGCCGCGCTCGACGACGATGCCGATCAGCGCCACCAGCACCGGCGACGCGATGATCGCGCCGCCGAAGCCGATATGGGGCGCGAGCACGATCGTGAGATAGGCGCCGATCGCATAGAAGGCGCCATGCGCGAGATTGACGATGCCGCCGAGCGAGAAGATCAGCGACAGGCCGAGGGCGATCAGAAGGTAATAGACGCCGTCGAGCAGTCCGTTCAGAACCTGCTGGATGAAGAGAATGAGCAAGGGGACGCCTTTGCTTGATCGACAGGGTCGGGCAGGGGCGCGGCGCGCCCGAGAGGTTCGGGAGGCTCGTTCATCCCAGCCGCAACGAAGCGGAGTGCCGGGACCATCCCAGGGCGCTGGGCTCTACGATGGCTTCCGGATCGGCGCCGCTGGCGCGGCCGATCCGGAATGACGGCGCGGATCTGGCAAGGGGGGGAGCGCCTCAGCTCATCTTGCAGACCGCCTCGTCCCCCGTCGTCGCGATCACTTCGAGGCTTTCGTTCGGTCCCGGCACGGGCGGCGAGGAGGTGAAGAGATCCCACTGGTTCTTGACCTGCGCTGCCGGCAGCGCCGTGATCGTGTACATTTCGCTCATCAGCTGGTGGTCCGAGGCGCGGAAATAGCCTTCGCGCGTCTTCATGACGTCGAATTTCGCGCCCTTCTCCCAATGCTCGAGGATCTTGGCGGTATCGGTGCTCTTCAGCTCGTTCATCGACTGGGCCATGATCTTCACGGCCATGTAATCGCCCCAGGCCTGGTTCTCCGGCGGCTTGCCGTATTTCTTGGTGAAGGCGGAGACGAAGGTCTTGCTCGCCGGCGTATCGATCAGGTGGTGCCACACGCAGGGCCAGACGCCGCCAAAATTGTCCTTGCCGGCAGCCCAGGCGAGCGCCGTGTCGAAGCCGAATCCGGCGACCGGGAAGGTCAGGCCGAATTCGGAATACTGCTTGAGGAAATTGGTGATCTGGTTGCCGGCAAGGTTCGAGATCACGATGTCGGGCTTGGCGGCGCGGATTTCGATCAGGAGCGCCGAGAAGTCGGTTGCGTCGGTCGGCACCAGCTTGTCGGCGGCGAATTGGCCGCCATTGGCCTCCATGAAGCGCTTGGCGACCTTGAGCAGGTCATGGCCGAAGGCGTAGTCGGCGGTCAGCGAGAACCACTTCTTGCCCTTGACCAGCCCCTGCGCCATCAGCGAGCGGCCGCAGCTCTTCACATACATCGAGTTCTGGTGCTCGACATGGAACATGTAGCGGTTGCAGCTTTCGCCGCGCAAGGCATCGGAGTTGCCGCCGGTGTTGACGAAGAGGATCTTGTTGCGCGCTGCGACCTGCGAGATCGTCAGGCAGGAGGCCGAGGAAATCTCGCCGAGAATGCACGCGACCTTGTCGCGCTCGATCATGCGCTCGGCCTTGGTCGAGGCGGTCTGCGGATTGACCGAATCCTCCTTCAGGGCCTCGAGCTTGCGGCCATTGATGCCGCCCGCAGCATTGATCTCCTCGACGGCGAGGTCGACGGCCATGACGCCGTACTCGCCGAGCGGACCGAGGAAACCGGTGCGCGGCGTCAGGTGGCCGAAGCGGATGGCATCCGGCGTCTGCGCCAGGATCAGCGACGGACTTGCAATCAATCCGGTAGCGGCACCGGCTCCAAGCCCGGCAAGGGCCTGACGTCGTGACAAACGAAATTTCGACTGCTGATGGTCTGCCATTGCGTTCCTCCCAGAACGGTTCCGCGCTTTGCGCTGGAGATTGTCGACCTGCTGTCTGCTCTGCTGGCGGCTTGATATCCACTTGTCGTGATCTGTGATCACAGTTAGGTTGGCAGACATGGTTGCCCCTGTCCAGTCCTTCGCGAATCCGGCTGCCGACGATGGGATCGGTGATGTCTCGGCTGGTCGCGATGCATCCGCGCTCGACGAGGTCGGGGCGCTGACGCGCGAGACCCTGGGGGAGAGGGTCACCGGGGAATTGCGGGCGCTGCTCGTCGCCGGCCGGCTTGCTCCGGGTGAGAAGCTCTCGCTGCGGCGTGTCGCGGAGGCTCTTGGTGTCTCGATGATGCCGGTGCGCGAGGCGGTCAGCCGGCTCGCCGCGGATGGCGCGTTGGAGGTTCTGCCCGGACGTGCCGTACGCGTTCCGCTGCTGCGATTGGCACAGTTTCGCGAATTGACGCGCCTGCGCCTGGTCGTCGAGGGCTTTGCGGCCGAAGAGGCGGCGAAGGCGGCAAACGAAGCCGAGATCGAGGAGATTGCCCGGCACGAGGCCGCGTTCCGACAGGCGGCGAGCGCCGATCCCCCAGACGCCGCTGGCGCAGTCGCAGCCAACCGCAATCTGCATTTCACGCTCTATGAGGCGGCGCGCATGCCGACCTTGGTCGAGATGATCGAGCGGCTCTGGCTCAAGGCCGGCCCCATCCTCAATCTCGATATGCGCCACGAACCGCGCCGCCTCGACGGTGGCAGCGCCGTGGTTTCCCATGCCGCCCTGCTCGATGCCCTGCGGCGCCGGGATCCGCAGGCTGCAAGGGCCGCGCTGGAAGCCGATATCGCTGCAGCCGCCGCCCATATCGAAAGCACCGGTGGCCTGGCGCCATAGTCAGGGTTCGCCGCAATCTGAGAGGCGCTACGGCGCGGGCATCGGGGGGAGACGACAATGGATTTGCAGATCAAGGGATTGCGCGTTCTGGTTACGGCGGGCGCCAACGGCATTGGCCGGGCGACGGCACGCGCCTTTGCGGCGGAAGGCGCCAGGGTCCATATCTGCGACGTCGATCGCGAGGCCCTGGCAGCGATGGCGTCCAGCGATCCGGCGATCACGCAATCGGTCTGCGACGTCTCTGACCGCGACGCGGTGGCCAATCTGTTCAATGAGGCGCTGGCGGCGCTCGGCGGGCTCGACTGCCTCGTCAACAATGCCGGCATAGCCGGGCCGACCGGCCGCGTCGACGAAATCGATCCCGCGGACTGGGATGCCTGTGTCGCAGTCGATCTGACCGGTCAGTACAACTGCACCCGGCTCGCCGTGCAGCATCTCAAGCAATCCGCCAATGCCAGCATCGTCAATCTGTCGAGCCAGGCCGGCAAGCACGGCTTTCCGCTGCGCTCGCCCTATGGCGCGGCGAAATGGGGGGTCATCGGCTTCACCAAGGCGATCTCGGCGGAGCTCGGCGAGTTCGGAATCAGGGCCAATGCGATCTGCCCCGGCCTGGTCGACGGTGCCCGTATCCAGAGCGTGATCGCCAACAAGGCGCGCAGCTTCAACATCTCGCATGAGGAGATGACCCAGCGCCTGTTCGCGGGCGTCTCGATCAAGCAGTTCGTCGACCCGAACGACATCGCCAAGCAGATCGTCTTCCTGGCGTCCCCCTTCGCCAAGACAATCTCCGGTCAGGAAATCTCGGTCTGCGGCGACACGCGCATGCTCAGCTGAGCGGGGAGCAGAGCAGGGCGCGAGATCCTTGCAGCGACCCGGCTTCGCTCGGAGGCCGGGTCGGAAATGCGACGGCGGGCGCCGATACCGAAGTTCAGAGGTCGGAGAGGCGGCTGAAGCGCACGATAGCGTCGGCGCGCTTCTCCAGCCCAGGGAGCAGCTCGAGGCCGAGGCCGGGCGCGTCCGATACGGTGATCATCCCGTTCTCGGCCTTGGGCAGGTCGGTGACCAGCTCGGTGTACCAGCCGGTATAGAAGGCGCGGACCGATTCCTGGATCAGCGTGTTCCGGGCATGCATCGAGAAATGGCACGATGCCGCGTAGACGACCGGGCCTGTGCAGTCATGCGGGGCGACCGGCGTGTGCCAGGCCTCGGCCATGCCTGCGATCTTGCGGGCTTCCGACAGGCCGCCACACCATGACAGGTCGAGCATGACGACCCCGGCGGCACCGGTCTCGAGATAATCTCGGAAGGAATGGGTATAGGCCAGCGTTTCCGAGGCGCAGACCCAGGCCTTGGAGTGGCGGGCGTACTCGCCGAGATCGTGGACATTGTCGAGCCGGAACGGGTCCTCGTGCCAGTAGGTGTCGAATTCGGCCAGGCGCTCCGCCAGCTTCTTCGCCATGGGCAGGCTCCAGAGCGAGTGGAACTCGACCATGATGTCCATCTTGTCGCCGACCGCCTTGCGGATCTTGCGGAACGGCTCCAGCGCGGTGTTCAGTTCCTGAGGCGTGATGTCCCAGCCGGCCGCGCGTTCTGCCGCGATATCGAAGGGCCAGATCTTCATGCCGGTGATGCCCTGCTCGAGCAGGGAATGGGCGAGTTCGTCGGCGCGATAGAGGAAGCCTTCGAGATCCTCATAGGGGCCGCCTTGCTCGCCGACATGCCAGTTGGCGACAGCCTGCGAGCGCGCATCGCGAATATATTTGTAGCCGGCACAGGTGTTGTAGGTGCGAATCGTGTCGCGCGTCTTGCCGCCGAGCGCGACGCTGACCGGCTGGCCGATCGCCTTGCCGTAGATGTCCCAGAGCGCGATGTCGACGGCCGAGTTGCCGCGCGTTTCGACGCCCGAGCCGCGCCAGCCGAGATAGTTGTTCAGGCTGGCATTGCGCGCCTCGATCTGGAGCGGGTCCTTGCCGAGCAGCTTCGGCGCCACGGTCTCGTGCAGATAGGCTTCGACCGCGGCGGCGCCCATGAAGGTCTCGCCGAGACCGACCAGGCCCGCATCGGTGTGGAGCCGCACCCAGATGATGTTGCCGAACTCGGTCAGGCGGATGGTTTCAACAGCAGTGATTTTCATGAGGTTTCTCAAGCGAGAGGCTTGGCGTAGCGGGTGAGGGCCCCAGCGGTCGGCGTCGTGCCGGCACCGGGTTGCTGGGGTCTTAGGAAATAGCCATCGGCGACATTGGCGGGCTCGACGAAGGCATCCTTGATCCAGGGAATGTATTCGAGGATCGGCGTCGCCTGATGCCAATAGGCGAGATGGACATGGACCTGGCTCATCTCGCCAGCATGGGGCGCGACCGGCAGGCGGCTGGCGAGTGCAAGCTCCGCGACCTGGATGTACTCGGTGATGCCGCCGAGGCGGGTCACGTCGGGCTGGACGTAGTGGATGGCGTCGGCCGCGACGAAGGCGCGGAAGGCGTCGAGCGAATAGAGCTGTTCCCCGAGCGCAATCGGTATCGAAGTCGCCTTCGCCAGCGCGGCATGCGAGCCGACATCGTCATACCAGAGCGGCTCCTCGAACCAGAAAATGTCGAGCGCCTCGGCCCGCGCGCAGAAGCGCTTGCAGGTCGGCAGATCCCATTTGCCGTTGCCGTCAATGGCGAGGGAGACGTGGTCACCAATGGCACGGCGCACGGCTTCCAGCCGGGCGATGTCGATCCCGGGGTCGGCATGGCCGACCTTGACCTTGAGGCGCCGGAAGCCGTCGCGTTCGACCGCCATGCGGCAGCCTTCGACAAGTTCGTCCCGCGGGATCGAAAGCCAGCCGATATCGGTGTTGTAGGCTTCGAGCTTCGGCTTGGTTGCGCCGCCGAGCAGGTGCCAGAGCGGTACCCCGGCCGCCTTCGCCTTGAGGTCCCAGAGCGCGACATCGACCGCGGCGAGAGCGAGCTGAGTGATACCGGCGCGTCCGACCCATTGCAGGGCCGGGTGGCGGGCGAGCTTCAGCCAGAGCCGCGTGATCTCGGAAGCATCCTCGCCGATCAGCAACGGGGCATAGCAGTCGCGGATGCAGGAGGTGATCAGCCGGTCGGAGGCGATGTCGGCATGAGTGCCGGTGAAACCGTAGCCTTCGAGGCCGTCCTCGGTGACGATCTTGGCGCCGACGACGCCCCAATGGCTGATGCGGTGGGTCGAGTCGGCAATCGAGCCGCCCGTCACCGGGATATGCAGGATGAAGGGTTCGATGCGGGTGATGCGCATGGCGGTAGCCCCGGAGCTGTCGTGCGGCTCCGGGGCTCTCCTGTTCAGTTGGTGCCGCGGATCTTGGCGAGATCGGCCTTGAGGCGGTCGATCGTCTCCTTGCCGATCGAGGCCTCGTGGCGCTGGTAAACGGCCGCGGTGGCCTCGCGCATCTTGGTCAGTTCGTCGGCCGAGACGTCCGAAACCTGCATGCCCTGCTTCTTCAGGTTCGCCATCGACGTGTCGTTGAGCGTGCGCGAGACGCGGCGCTCCTCATCGCGGCCGACGGTCGAGCACTCGTTCAGGATCGCCTGTTCTTCGCTGGAGAGCTGGTCCCAGAGCTTCTTGGAATAGAGCACCAGGAACGGGGTATAGGCGTGGCGTGTCATCGTCAGGTACTTCTGCACCTCGTAGAGCTTCGAGGTGTCGATGGTGACGAGCGGGTTCTCCTGGCCGTCGATCGCGTGCGTCTCGAGCGCCGCGAAAACCTCGCCGAACGCCATCGGCGTGGCATTGGCGCCCATGCTCTTGAAGCTGTCGAGGAAGATGTTGTTCTGCATCACGCGGACCTTGAGACCGGTGAGCTCTTCAGCCTTGGAGACGGCGCGCTTCGAGTTGGTCAGGTTGCGGAAGCCGTTTTCCCAGTAGGAGAGGTTGACGACGCCGAAGGCGGGAAGCTTGTCGGAGATGTACTTGCCGAAGGCTCCGTCGAGGACTGCATCGGCTTCCTTCTCGTTGGTGAAGAGGAAGGGCAGGTCGAAGACGCCGAGCGCAGGCATGATGCCGACCAGCGGCGAGGAGGAGGTGATCACCATCTCCTGCGTGCCGGCACGCAGCGCCTGCGTCGCCTGCAGGTCGCCGCCGAGCGCGCCGCCCCAGAAACCCTGGAGCTTCAGCTTGCCGCCGGACTTTTCAGTCATGCAGGCGCGCATCTTGGCGACGCCGTTGCCGACCGGGTGGTCCTCGTTGATGCCGTTGGAAACGCGGATATTGCGTTCCTTGATCTGCGCCTGGGCGGACCCTGCAAGCGCCGCAAGCGCGACGCCGGCGAGGATGGAGACGAGACGTGAGCTCAGCATGGGCTTTCTCCTTGATTGCCTTGGTTTTTGGATTAGCGGCCGCTCAGCCAGGCAAGCGGAACGGTCACGAGCTGCGGGAACAGGATCAGCAGGAACATCGCGACGGTCTGGGCGACGAGGAATGGCCAGACGCCGCGGATCACCAGAGACATCGGGATGCGGGCCACGCCACAGACCACGTTGAGCACGATACCGACCGGCGGCGTGATCAGGCCGATGGCGTTGTTGATGATGAAGAGCACGCCGAAATAGATCGGGTCGATGCCCGCCTGCTTGATCACCGGCATCAATACCGGTGTCAGGATCAGCACTGTCGGTGTGAAGTCGAGCGCAGTGCCGACGACCATGACCAGCAGCATGATGACGATCATCAGGACCGTCTTGTTGTCCATGAAGGGCTCGAGCACGCTCGACAGCTCGGCCGGGATATTGGCCTGGGTGATGAGCCAGGCCGAGACGACGGCCGCGGCGACCAGCAGCATGACTGCGCTCGTCGTCTTGGCGGCGGTCAACGCCACCTTGTAGAGGTCGCGCGGCTTGAGCTCGCGATAGACGAACATGCCGACGACGAGCGCGTAGACGGTCGCGACCACGGCCGCTTCGGTCGGCGTGACGATGCCGAAGCGGATGCCGCCGAGGATTGCGAGCGGCATCAGCAGGGCAAGCGAACCGTCCCAGGTCGCCTTCAAACGCTCGGCGCCGCTGCGCCGCGGCAGGACCGTGATCTTGTCGTGGCGGCAGACGATGAACCAGGCGATCACCAGCGACAGGCCAATGAGCAGCCCGGGAAAGACACCCGCGAGAAAGAGCTTGGTGATCGAGAGATTGGCGGCGACGCCGAAGACGATGAAGCCGATCGAAGGCGGGATGATCGGGGCGATGATGCCGCCGGATGCGATCAGGCCGGCCGAGCGACCGGTATCGTAGCCGGCCTGGCGCATCATCGGCAGCAGGATCGAGGCGAGCGCAGCGGTATCGGCCGCAGCAGAGCCTGACAGCGAGGCCATGATGATGGAGGCGAAGATCGCGACGTAACCTAGGCCGCCATGGAGATGGCCGACCAGCGAGAGCGCGAAGTTGACGATGCGCTTGGACAGGCCGCCGGCATTCATCAGCTCGCCGGCGAGCAGGAAGAACGGGATCGCCAGGAGCTGGAACGAATCCGCGCCGATGATCATGTTCTGGGCGATGATCTGGGTGTCGAAGACGCCGAGCCAGAGCATCAACGCGACCGCGCAGACGATCAGCGCAAACGCGATCGGCATGCCGAGCGCCATCGCCCCGCAGAGCGAGAGGAGGAAGATGGTGATCGTCATTCGAGGTGGCCCTTCAGGTCATGTGAAGGATTGCCGCTGTAGTCGCCGGCAAACTCGGCCAGTTCGAATTCGCCGAGTTTTCCCGTCAGGGCGCGAACGAGCCGGGCAAGCGTGATGAAGCCGATGCCAATCCCGGCGAAGTACAGCACACCATAGACATAGCCCATGCTCAGCCCGGTGACCGGCGCGACCGCGGTGGCGTTGATCTCGTGCTGCTTCCAGGTTCCGTCGAGCAGCATCACGCAGCAGGCCAGGATGAAGGCGTCGCTGATGATCATGCAGATCAAACGGCCTTGGCGGCCAAGCGCGCCAACCAGCGTGTCGACGCCGAGATGCCCGTTTTCGCGCATCACCACGACGGCGCCGATATAGGTCAGCCAGACGAAGAAATAGCGCGACAGCTCCTCGGACAGATCGAGGCCGGAGTTGAAGGCATAGCGCAGGACGACATTGCCGAAGACCATCACGACCATCCCGGCGAGCAGGATGACCAGGACAGCCTCAAGCCCTCGTAGGATCCATCTTTCGGCTTTTGCGAGCATGGTGCGTTTCCTGTGAGTTTCTTGTTCCCTCGCTCCTTTCCGCGACGGAGGTCGTCCGTCCGGGGGCGAGGTCGATATCGGCCTGGGCCACTTTCAGAAGCGCGATCATGCTCTCGCGAGCCTGCTCGGGCCTGCGCGCGGTGATCGCTGATGCGACATGGCGGTGGATCGCAACGGACGCCTGGGCCCGCTCGTGGTCGTGCATCGACAACCGGAACGAGGCTTTCAGCACGGCGTGCAGGATCGGCTTGAGCTGGAGCAGAAGACTGTTCCCGGACGCCTCCAGAATCGCCTCATGGAAGCGAAAATCCGCCGCCTCGTGTTCCGCTTTGCCCGGAGCGTCGGCCATCCCTTCCAGCGCCGCCGCGACGGCGCCGATCTGAGCGGGCGTGCCGCGCTCGGCGGCGAAGGCTGCTGCCGCGGGCTCGATCATGTTGCGCAGTTCGAGAAGATCGCGTTCGAACCCGCTCGCCATGCCGGCATCGGTGATCCAGTCCATCACCTGAGGGTCGAGCAGCCGCCACGATGACATCGGCTGGATGCGCGAGCCTACGCGGGGCCCCGTCGTGATCAGCCCGAGCGCCTGAAGGGTCTTCGTCGCTTCGCGGATCACCGTGCGGCTGACGGCGAATTGGGTGGCGAGCTCGTCTTCCCGCGGCAATGCGCCGTCGTTGCCGATCTGGCCTCCGACGATCATGCGGCCAAGGCGGTCGACCAGATGCGAATGGAAATTGGAGGGGCGCGCCATTGTATGATCATATCATCATATGATTGATTGGCGCACAAGCCGTCGGTCACGCGCCCGCATCGGCATTGCCGGGGATGCGTCGTCGAAGGGTGTCCGGTAGTATGGGGATGTCCGTWCGCCCGGCTGCGATGGCCAGCCCGAGGGAGCGACCGTTGARCGATGCGGTGCGCGTGCGGTTTTCGCGGGTGCCCAAGGGACGGGAAGGAGCATGAACCTTCACCTGATCATCTCGGGCCGCGTGCAGGGCGTTGGCTATCGGCAGTGGTTCTGTGCGCGCGCACGCGCTGCAGGCGTGGCGGGCTGGGTGAGAAACCGGGCCGACGGCACGGTGGAGGCCGTGGTCTCGGGGCCGTCCGACATCATTGAGACGCTAGCCGCGGATGCCTTCGATGGGCCGCCTGGGGCCGGCGTCCAAGACATCGATCGGAGCGAGGTTGATGGCTCGCTCGTCGGCGCTCCGGGCCGGGGCTTCGTCATCGCGCCCAGCGTCTGAACGGGTGATGGGCACGGCGACAGGAAGAGAACGAGGTCCCGCGACGGGCCGGTCTCCCGCGTTGTCCGCCATCGTGGCGCGATCGGACACGAAGAGGTTGGCCTGTGCGGAGCCGCACCGGCCCCCACGATCAGTCCTTTGGATCGGCGTTCGGGTCGGAGTCCAGCATCTGGCGCCAGCCCGCATGCAGCACCGACGGGTCTTCACGGTCGACGCTGTAATGGCGCAGGACGTGCTGAACATCGTTCATGCGGCCGATCAGCTGCGGGCCCTGACGCAGGCCGACAAGGATCATCAGCACTTCGATGGCGATGAGCTGGACCACATATGCATCCGTCCCGACCAGCATTGCGGTGTCGTGCGGAACATCCAGCGGCAGCGCGACGTCGGCAAGCTGCGCAAGCGGCGTTCCGCCCTGGGCCAGCGCGATGATCGTCGCACCACGGGCCTTGCCGACCTCGACGGCGCGCAGCAGTGCCGGCATGCGGCCGACGAAGGAGATCGCGACCAGCACATCCTCCGAGGTCAGCGTTGCCGCTGCGACGAGCTGAAAATGCGCATCGGAAAAGGCATTGGCGTTCAGGCCGAGGCGGAACAGCCGCGCCTGCAGATCCTGCGCCAGGAAATGCGATGTCGCGCCGGTGCCGAGGCAATCGATCCGCCTTGCCTTGCTGATCGCAGCCGCGGCGCGATCGAGATCGAGCGGATCGATGCGGCGTTGCCATTCGGCGAGCACGGTCGTGATGCTGCCCGTGACGTTGCGCAGCACGTCGCTCGCGGTCTCCCCCATCCGCACGGAACGGTGCAGGAACGGCGCGCCGAGCGCCACCGCTCCGGCGAGCTTCAGCTTGAGGTCCCTCAGGCCCTGGCAACCGACCAGCCGGGCGAAGCGTACGATTGTCGGCGCGCTGACCCCGGCGCGCGCCGCGATATCCTCGACATTCGCCTTCACCACCCATTCGACTTCGTCGAGGAACAGGCGCGCCACCCTCTGCTGGCTCTCGGACATCGCGCCGAGCCCCTGCCTGATGGAGCTCATGATGTCGGAGGCGCCAATCGAATCGTCGGGGCCGCTGGGGCGGCCGGCTGCGTCAGCAGGGACGATGTCTGTCATGCGCTCGGACTGTGGCTGATATCGAAATGACAGGCAAACTGATGTTCCGATCCCGTCCCGCGCAAGACCGGAGCCTCCTTGGCGCAACGCTCCGTCGCGTGCAGGCAGCGGGTGCGGAAAACGCAGCCCGAGGGCGGAGCGAGCGGAGACGGGATGTCGCCGGTCAGCATGCGCTCGCGCGGCGGCGCGTCCGGGTCAGGCCTCGGCGATGCGGCGATCAGCGCCCGCGTATAGGGATGGCGCGGATGGCGGGCGACCTGCTCCGTCGAGCCGATCTCCATGATGCGGCCGAGATAGAGCACGGCGATCCGGTCACACATCAGCTCGACGACATCGAGGTCATGCGAGATGAACAGCATCGCCAGGCCGAGCCGCCGCCGCAGGTCCTGCATCAGGTTCAGCACCTGTGCCTGCACCGAGACATCGAGGGCCGAGACCGGCTCGTCGGCGATGATCAGTCTCGGTTCGACGGCGAGAGCCCGCGCGATGCCGATGCGTTGCCGCTGACCGCCGGAGAACTCATGGGGGTAGCGCTCCATATGTGCGGCGGGAAGGCCGACGAGTTCGAGCAGTTCGGCGATCCGCGCCTTGCGTGCCGCCCCGCGCGCAAGGCCATGGGCATCGAGCGCCTCGCCGACGATGCTGCTGACGCGCAGCCGCGGATTGAGGCTAGCATAGGGGTCCTGGAACACCATCTGCGCCTGGCGACGGAACAGCCTCAACCGGCGTTCCGGCGCTGCCGTGATGTCCTGTCCTTCGAAACGGATCTGACCTGCCGACGCATCGATCAGGCGCAGCGCAAGCCGGCCGATCGTGCTCTTGCCCGATCCGGATTCGCCGACCAGCCCGAGCGCTTCGCCGCGCGCCAGCGAGAAGCTGACGTCGTTGACGGCGCGCACCAGGTGGGGTGCCTTGCCAAAGCTCTTGGAAAGGCCTGCAATCGTGAGGAGCGGTTCCGTGCTCATGCAAGTTCCCTCCAGCGCAGGCAGCGTGTCTGCCGCCCCGCATCATTCTCCAGCATGGGGGCCTCGATGGAGCAGGYAGGCGTTGCATCAGCGCAGCGCGGCGCAAAGGCGCAACCGCGCTCGACGCGCGAAACCTGCCCCGGGATCGAGCGCACGACGCGCCGACCGCTTGAGTCCTGGATTGCGCGCGACGGCATGCACTCCAGCAGGGCGCGCGTATAGGGGTGGCGCGGTGCGTTGAAGAGGTCCCGAACCGGCGCGCTTTCGACCACCTCGCCCGCATACATCACCGTCACGCGGTCGGCGATCTCGGCGACGACGCCGAGATTATGGGTGATGAAGAGCACGCCCATTCCAAGCTCGCGCCGCAGCCGGTCAAGCAGCGTCAGCACCTGCGCCTGGATCGTGACGTCGAGCGCCGTGGTCGGCTCGTCGGCGATCAGCAGGGCCGGCCGGCAGGAGAGCGCCAGCGCGATCATGACGCGCTGACGCATGCCGCCCGACATGTGATGCGGATAGTCCGAGGCGCGGCGCGCCGCATCGGGGATTTCGACGAGGCCAAGCATCTCGACGGCGTGCGCCCAGGCCTTGCGCCGGTCATAGCCGAGATGCAGCCGCACCGCCTCGGCGATCTGCTCGCCGACGGTCAGCACGGGGTTCAGGCTGGTCATCGGCTCCTGGAAGATCATCGCGATCTCGGCGCCGCGCAGCGCCTGCATGGTGGCCCGGGGCGCGGTGGCGAGGTCGATCGTATCGCCGGAACGGCGACGGAACAGGATGCGGCCCTGCGAGACCCGCCCCGACGGGCGTGGCAGCAGGCCCATGGTGGCGAAACTCGTCACTGACTTGCCGGAGCCGGACTCGCCAACCACCGCGACGGTTTCGTTCTCCGAGATCCGCAGTGAGACGCCGCGCACCGGCGTCACCTCACCTTCTTCGGTGCGGAAGGAAACGGCGAGATCTTCGATGGCGAGAAGGGGCGCGGTCATCTCACAGCGCCTTTCTGAGCTTGGGGTCGAGCATGTCGCGCAGGCCATCGCCGACGATCTGCAGCGAGAGCGCGACCAGCACGATCGCGACACCGGGAAATCCGACGACCCAGAATGCGTCCTCGGCATATTGCTGGCCGGACGCGATCATCGTGCYCCAGGTCGGCGTCTCCGGCGGCACACCCGCGCCGAGGAAGGACAGCCCGGCTTCGSCAAGGACCGCGTAGGCGAAGATGAAGGTCGCCTGCACCAGGAGGGGCGAGGCGACGTTGAGCAGCACATGCACGAAGAGGATGCGCCAGATCGAGACGCCGAGCGCGCGTGCCGCCTCGACGAAGGGCAGTTCCCGCACCACCAGCGTCGAGGCGCGGATCACGCGGAYGACTCGCGGCGTGTAGACGATGGCGAGCGCCAGCACGACATTGCCCGCGGAGGCGCCGAGCACCGCGACGAGGAAGATGGCGAGCAGGATATCGGGCAGTGACATCAGCGCATCGACCAGGCGCATGATCACGGCGTCGGCGCGCTTGAAATAGCCGGCGACGAGGCCGAGCGCAGCCCCGATCGAGATCGAGATCACGACGAYGGCAAGCCCGATTCCCAGCGAGGCGCGGGCTCCCCAGATCACCCGGGAGAAGACGTCGCGGCCGAGTTCGTCCGTACCGAACCAGTTCACCTCGCCGGGCGGGCGCAAGCGCCTTGCCATGCGCATCGAGGCAGGATCGAACGGGGAGAGCCAGGGCGCCAGCAGGGCGAGTGCGAAGGCAATCACAAGGATCACGGCTGCAAGGAGCACCAGCTTGCGGCGGAAGAGCCGGCGCAAGAACAGAAGTGTCGGAGCTGAAGTCACGGCGGAGCTCATTGGCGCACCCGTGGGTCGACGAGGGTGTAGATCACATCGATCGCCAGGTTGATCAGTGCGTAGATGGCCGCGACCGCCAGAAGCGCGCCCTGGATCACGGGATAATCGCGGCGCAGCACCGCCGACACGACAAGATTGCCGACGCCGGGCAGGCCGAACACGGTCTCGGTCACGATCGCGCCGCCGATCAGCAGGGCGAGCGTCAGGCCGAGCACGGTGATGATCGGGACGAGCGCATTGCCGAAGGCGTGGCGCAGCACCACGCGCAGTTCCGAGATGCCCTTCGCCCGTGCCGTCCGTACGAAATCGGCATCGAGCACATCGAGCATGCTGGCGCGGGTGAAGCGCGTGATGAGAGCGGAGTTGACGACGCCGAGCACGGCGGATGGCAGAAACAGGTGCTGGAGCCGCTCGAAGAAGGAGGCGTCGGGCGCGCCATAGCCAGCGACGGGGAACCAGCCGAAACGCACGGCAAAGAGCTGGATGAAGATCAGGCCGAGCCAGAAGCTCGGGATATTGGCCGCGAGCATGGCGAGCCCGCTCACCGCCTGGTCGATCGGGCGGCCGCGCCAGACCGCGGAGGCGATGCCGGCCGGGATGCCGATCGCCGCGGCAATGGCGAGCGAGAACATCGCGAGGAAGAAGGTCGGCTCGGCGCGCTGCAGCAGCGCCTGGGTCACAGGCTGCTGCAGGAAGATCGACTGGCCGAGATTGCCGGTCGCGCATTCCTTCAGCCAGAGCACGAATTGCAGCAGGAGCGGCTTGTCGAGCCCGTAAGCCTCGCGCAGGCGCGCCACATCCTCCGGCGTCGCCTGGTCGCCGAGCATCAGGGCCGCGGGGTCGCCGGGCGCCAGCCGCGTCAGGAAGAAGACCAGCGCGGCAACGAGGAAGAGGACCAGCAGCAGGCCGGCGAGGCGACGTCCGATATGTGCGAGCACCGGATGCGCTCCTTTCGCGGGAAGCGGATACGACTGTGGCGGGGCGCGCGAACGCACCCCGCCACATCAAGCTTGCGCCTTACTTGGCGAGAGCGACGTTCCAGAAGGACGGCCACGGCATTGCCGCATAGCCGGACAGCTTCGGCGAGGCGCCCGCCAGTGCGGCGAAGTTGCCGGCGCGGATATAGGGCACCTCGTCATAGACGACCTGCTGGACCTTGCCCCAGAGCGCGCCGCGCTTCGCCGGGTCGGGCTCGTTGTTGAAGGCGCTGAGCGCGGCCTCCTTGGCCGGGCTCGACCACCAGCCCGGAGCGCCTTCGCCGAGTTGCGGCGGAGACAGCATCGGCTCGGGAAGGAAGGCCGAGTGGGTGATGTAGATGTCCCACAGCGCCGGGTCGCCGCGACGCTGGACCAGGGTGGCCCAGTCGACGACATCGAGCTGGACCTTGAAGCCGGCGGCCTTGAGCTGTTCGGCCATCACCAGCGCCATGCGGTGATGGAAATCATACTGCTTCGAGTTGAGGATACGGATCGGCGCTCCGTCATATTTGGCCTCGGCCAGCAGCTTCTTGGCGCCGGCGACGTCCGGCTTGCTGTACTTGTCCTTGCCGGCCTCCGAATAGAACGGCGAGCCCTTCGGGAAATGCTCGGCCGCCAGTGCGAAGAACTTCGGCTCGCCGAAGCCGGCCATCATCACCTCTTCGAGGTCGAGGGCCATCTGGAAGGCCTGACGGACCTTCAGGTCGGCCATCGACCCCTGCTTGGTGTTGGTCGGGAAATACGGGAAGCCGAAGGGCATGGTCAGCACGGGGCGCGTGCCGCTCGCGGCGGAGACCTTCTTGTAGCTCTCGACCGGCAGCTGGTCGGCGAATTGATACTGGCCGGCGATGGCGCCTTCGACGCGGGTATTGGCGCTCGGCACCGGGATGAAGCGCAGCTCGTCGATCTTGGCTTCGCGCTTGCCGGCATAGCCGGAGGCGGGCTCGCTGCGCGAGGCGTAGCCATCATGCTTCACCAGCACGACAAACTGGTCCGGCTTGCGCTCGCGGAACTTGTAGGGGCCGGTGCCGACGAATTCGGTCAGCGGGGTGGCGATCGATTCCTTTGCCATGATCGCGGCGAAGCCGGAGGGCAGCGCCAGATGGGCGAGCAGCGCCGGCTCGACCTTGCTGAGCTGGATCTCGACGGTCGACGGGCTCTTGGCGGTCAGGCTCGTAATGCTCTTCGCCAGACCCTTGCCGCGCGGCGTCATCTCGAGCCAGCGCTTCAGCGAGGCGACGACGTCCTCGGAATCGAGGTCCCGGCCGTTATGCAGCTTCACGCCCTTGCGTAGCTCGATCGTGTAGGTCTTGCCGTCCGCGGACACCGTCGGCAGTGCTGCCGCCAGCATCGGCTGCGTCGCCCAGTTCGCATCGAAGGTGAACAGCGGCTCGTAGACGTGCTGCATGATCGTTCCGACCAGATCTGCGGTCGACGCCATCGGATCGAGCGACTGCGGCTCGCCGACCATGGCAAGATTGGCGCTGGATGCGCTCTGCGCCATGGCCGCCATCGGCATCAGCGCAGCCGAGGCGCCAAGGGCCGCTGCTAGGACGCCCAGTCCGCGCCGGGTGACAGAATTCTGATTGTGATCGCGGTTCCGCATTGGCCTCTCCCTGCCGTTCGCGTTGCCTATTGTGAGGGTGATGAAAATTTATTACGCAAATGGCATCTGTCAATGGCCAAATTTCATGCTGCATAGCAATATAAGGGTGAATTTGCGCCGAAGTGATTGATATTTCTATCTGGCTCTGTAATTAAATTCCATATGACCCAGGGGTAACCAATGTCCTCTCTCGATCTGGTTCTGCGCGGCGGGCGGGTTGTCGACCCCGGCCAGGGCATCGATGCGGTTCTTGATGTCGGTGTCGCGGACGGACGCATTGCAGCCCTGGCGCCGCGCCTGGACGCTCCGCAGATCCACGATGTTTCCGGCAGGATCGTCACGCCCGGCCTGATCGACCTGCACACTCATGTCTATTGGGGCGGGACGTCGCTGGGTGTCGACCCGCTGATCCTCGCGCGCCGCGGCTGCACCACGCTCGTCGATACCGGCAGTGCCGGTGCCGGAAATTTCGATGGCTTCCGCCGGCATGTCATCGACACCTGCCCCGTGCGAATCGTTGCCTATCTCAACATCTCCTTTGCCGGCATCTATGCGTTCTCGAAGACCATCATGGTCGGCGAGAGCGGTGACCAGCGCCTGCTGGCGCCGATCGACACCCTCGCGGTCGCCGAGGCCAATCGCGATGTGCTCGCCGGTCTGAAGGTGCGCGTCGGCCATCACGCGTCAGGTACTGCCGGTCTCGTCCCGCTCGAAATCGCGCGCCAGACGGCGGAGCGGCTCGACATGCGCATGATGGTGCATATCGATCACCCGCCTCCGACGCTCGAGCAGGTGCTCGCCCTGATGCGCCCCGGCGATGTGCTGACCCATTGCTTCCGGCCGTTCCCGAACTCGCCCGTGACGCGCGATGGCGGCGTGCTGCCGGCCGTCAATGAGGCGCGCGAGCGCGGCATCATCTTCGATATCGGCCATGGCATGGGCTCGTTCTCCTTCGACGTCGCCCGCACCATGCTCGCCAACGGCTTTGCTCCGGACACGATCTCCAGCGACGTCCATGCCTTGTGCATCGAGGGGCCGGCCTTTGATCTGACGACGACGATGTCAAAGTTTCTCTGCCTCGGCATGCCGCTGGACGAGGTGATCAGGCGCACGACGGTCAATGCAGCGCAGGCGATCGAGCGTCCGGAGCTGGGCACGCTTGCCCCTGGGGCGATCGCCGACATCTCGATCCTGTCGCTTGAGGCCGGGGCCTTCGACTATGTCGATTCGACCGGCGCGATCCTGCAGGGGGCCGAGCGCCTGACGGCGGCGGGGATCGTGATCGGCGGCCGCCTCTGGGAGGCATGCCAAGAGACGAGGCAGGTGGGCTGACGCATTACGCCTCGAGATGCGGCACGGCCTCGCTTCCGGGGAGTTTGATGCTGTTGCGCGGCTGTGACGGCGGCCTGATGCCGCGGACGACGCGCCCGCGGCGGTCCATTCCCTCCGGATTCGTCGGCCCAAGAGCTCGCGGAACGACGCCCGGCACTTTCCTTCCTCAATGAAACGGTAGTATAGTTCTGCATTCTGCATCCGATGGCGGCCGGACGCAGGATTTTCTACTCGCGGTAGTAATAGGTCCGGTTCTGCCGGGCAGACGGAAAGGCCGGCAACCATGATGAGGGGAACTGAACCGCTCGAAGTCTGGGAGATCATTTCCTCCCCGGCCGGCTATGCGGCCCTGCAATACGCAGCCGAGCAGGGGGATCCTCCTCTCGAGCCTTTGGTCACACTCATCGAAGAAACCTGCGGAACTTGGTTATCCTGCGATCCCGCTACCCATCTCAAGCGCATTCACAGGATGGTGGCGCGGCTGATGATGGCCGATGGCTGGCAGGAGGCCGGCGTGAAGCCGATGCGGCGCGGACGCCTGATCACCGAGGCCATGACCTTCCAGCGCGGCCCTGATCAAATGGTGCAATAGCGCGGCTTCAGCCGGCCTCGACCCAGGGCATCTCCGTCCCCGTGGGATCGCCCTGTGCCGCCACTCTCTCGATCAGGCGCATATGTCGGTCGAGGCAGCTTTCCAGTTCGAATCTCGCCTGCACTGTCGCCCGTGCCGCGCAGCGCAGGCCCTCGAGCTCGCCCCGCCGTTCGAGTGCCTGCACGATCGTGGCTGCCAGGGCCGGCACGTCGTGAAACGGAGCGAGCAGCCCGTTGCGGCGGTCGGTAATCACCTCCTGGACCGGCGGTGTGCGTGAGCCGACGACCAGACAGCCGCAGGCCATCGCTTCCAGCAGGGACCAGGAGAGCACGAAGGGCACAGTCAGATAGACATGAACCGCGGAGACCTGGAACAGTCGCCGAAGCTCCTGATGTGCCAGCCAGGAAATGTGAACGAGGCGCTCGCCAAGCCGGGTTTCCTGCAGCATCGCATCTCGCCAGAGCTGCCCATCCGGACGCGGCCGGCCATAACCTGCGCCATCCCCGCCGACGACAATGAAGCGGGCATCGGGTCTTGCCTGTGCGACCAGCGCGGCGGCGCGCATGAATTGCGGATAGCCGCGATAGGGATCAAGGTCACGGGCGGCGAAGGTGACGATCTTGTCGCCGGCGCGAATCACCTCGCCATCGGGCAGCGTGAAACTGGCCTCCGCATTCGGCCGGCATAGCTGCGTATCGATGCCGTCATGGCAGATCGCGATCCGGTCGCGGATGCTGGCAGGGTATTGCCGGTGCTGCCAGCGCGTCGGGGTATAGGCGGCGTCGATGGCCTGCAGAGTGAGGAGTTGCGCGGCATTGCGCATTCTCAGCCGCATGCGCTCCGCGTCCGTCGCTTCGTCCGCGGGTTCGAAATCGAAATCCGAGTCCCGATCGTTGTAATAGTACTCGCAATAGCCGATCACCGGCGTGGCTGGCAGCGCGTCCTTCGCGAAGAGCAGCCCACCCCAGCCGGTATGACCGATGATGACGTCGGGTCGTTCATTGCGCGGCAGTCGCCGCAGGACGGAGGCCACGGCTTCGCCTGTCCTGACGTGATATTCCGTCGCGGCGAGGCTGGGGCTCGCCGTTACGGGTCCGCTGACGGTGTAGAGAATCTGGCGCAGCCCGGGACGGACGGCTTCCGCATGTTCCGTGACCAGCGTCACCTCGGCGCCGTCGCCGAGGAGGCGCCCGATCAGGTGAGCGAATTGACCAGATCCTGAACGATGAACGAATAAGACGCRCATGACGCCAGCAGAACCCCTCCATAGCGCAGGGCGTCGCTCCAGAGTTGCTCGAGACGCCGCAAGGTGTCGTAGGCCGTCCGCATGTCCGGTTCGACATCGAGATCCTGGCTCGGGCCGAACTGATTGCTCTCATCGAGCTGCTTGAGGCGCTCGACCAGAAGCTGGCCCTTGGGAGACAGCGAGATTCGGGCTAGCCGCCGGTCACGCGGCGAGGCGCCGCGCTCGAGGTAGCCGCTCTCGACCAGCTGCTTGAGGTTATAGGAGGCGTTCGAGCCGAGATAATAGCCACGGTCGAGCAGGTCGCGCACCGCGATCTCCCCAGTGCCGATCGTCAGCAGCACCATCACCTGCGAGGGCGAAACATCATCGACGCCCAGCCGGGTCAACTCCAGGCGCAGGTAGTCGAGAAAGCGCCGGTGGACCCTGTCGATCAGACGGGCGAGGTCGAGCTGGGTGACGGTGTTCCTCGAAATTCCATTGTCCGAATCAGTTTTCCGCTCTGGTCGGCCGGGCTGGCCGTTGACTGCGGCACCCAAAAACTGGGCGCCGTATTGCGGTTTCGAATGCATTCTCTACTCCGCCTGGTTTGAAATTGGGCACCCCGCCCGAAGAAAACCCCTTCTGGAGTGGAATAGCCTATACGCAAAGCACATGCCATCGACGATATGTGGAAACTAAGATTGTAGCAATTTTTTGATATGTATAAACTGTTTCAAAATTCAAAGTATTGCGTTTTTTGGCCATATTCCTCTTTAATAATCGAAGATATTCGATTCTTAGTCTGTCATCATAACGACACTCCTAGCGCAACATGCTAGTAATCGATCGTGTCCCCTTCTAGCGATAYTTTGTGGTTGATGGTTGGCCGTCACCCTGGCCGATCCGGACCCCTCTGCAACGGAGATATGAATGAAGGTCGCAGCTTCGGCGCCCGATGGTTTGATCCGTGAACTGCAGCGCTCCTTTGCCGGTGGCCTTGCCTATGCGGCCTTCCTGAGTTTCTGCGTCAACATCCTGCTGCTGACAGTGCCGATGTTCATGGTGCAGGTGCAGGACCGCGTCATCGTCAGCCGCAGCTTCGACACGCTCACCATGCTGCTGGTGATCGCGATCGCTGGTCTCGTTCTCTACGGTGTCATCGAGTTCATTCGCTCCCTGACCTTCCAGACCATGGCGAGCGGCTTCGCCCGGCGCCTCAATCTGCCGGCGCTGGAAGCGGCGGTCAGTGCTTCGCTCGAACAGGGCTCGGCCCAGGCCACCCAGGCGATTCGCGACCTGAACGATATCCGTTATTTCATCGCGAGCTCGGCCATTGCGACGCCGCTTGAGGCGGCCTGGTCGCCGATCTTCCTTGCCGTGCTCTTTGCCTTCCACCCGGTTTATGGGCTCGTCGGCGCGATCTCGCTGATCATATTGCTGATGCTCGGCGTGCTCTCCGACGTGCTGACGCGCCGTGTGCTGAAGGAGGCCAACGAAGAAGGCGTCGCCAGCATCAACGATGTCGGCGCCAGTCTGCGCCACGCCGAGACGATCGAGGCCATGGGTATGCTGCCGGCTTTGGCCAGGCGCTGGCGCGGCAAACAGGTGGCGATGATCGAGCTGCTCGATCTCGGCACGCGCCGCGGCAAGCTGATTGCAGCGGTGACCCGCGCCTCGCGCATGACGATGCAGCTCGCGATCTATGCGACCGGTGCCACGCTGATCATCAGGAACGAAGTCTCGGTGGGCACGCTGATGGCGGCGAGCATCCTGCTCGGCCGCCTGCTGGCGCCTTTCGATTCGATGATCTCCGACTGGCGGCAATGGGTGCTCGCGGCCGCCGCGTGGAAGCGCGTGCGCGATCTGCTGCTGCTCGGCTCGTCACGGCGCCAGACCACCGCCAATCCACCGACCCAGGGCGATCTGGTGATCGACCGCGTCGTTTACGCGCCGACCGGGGCAGAGCAGACCGTCATCAAGAGTGTCTCGTTCTCATTGTCGCCGGGCGAAGTGCTCGGCATCGTCGGCCCGTCCGGAGCCGGCAAATCGACTCTGGCGCGGCTGCTCGTCGGAGTTCTGAAGCCGAATGTCGGCGGCGTCTATCTCGACGGTCACAATGTCTATCTCTGGGAGCGCGCGTCCTTCGGCGCCATGGTGGGCTATCTGCCGCAATCGGTTTCGCTGCTGAACGGTACCATCGCCGACAATATCGCCCGGATGCGCATTCCGGAGCCGCAGGCCATTCTCGAGGCCGCTCGGACTGCCGGCGTGCATGAGCTGATCGGGCGCATGCCGCTCGGCTACGACACGAACGTCAATGACGGGGACTTCAAGCTCTCGGGCGGCCAGCGCCAGCGTATCGGCCTTGCCCGGGCGCTATACGGCGCGCCGCGCCTGCTGGTGCTGGACGAGCCCAATGCCAATCTTGATGCGGAAGGCGAACAGAGCCTGATCCGCGCCATCAATGCCGCGCGCGAGGGCGGTGCCATGGTCATCCTGATCGCGCATCGCCCCTCGGTGATGCAGATCGTCGACAAGATCCTGGTGCTGCGCGAGGGCAGGATCGCCCAGTTCGGACCGCGTTCCGCGATCGCCGGCATGATCACGCCTGGTGGCCTCGTCGAGATCGAACCCAAGCCGCAGGCCGGTGCGAGCAAGCCCCGCGAGGTGACGGCGTGAGCAAGCTCCCAGCCCCCATGAGCACGAGCCGCGCGCTCATCCCGGTCACTCCCGTCGAGGAGCCGGAGGAGCGGATGCCCTCGCTGCGCAATCTCGTGCTGGCCGGTGTCAGCGCGATCGCGATCGGCTTCGGCGGCTTCGGGGCCTGGGCGGTGACGGCAAGGCTCGACAATGCCGCCGTCGCGGTCGGTACCGTCGTGGTCGACAGCAAGCGCAAGACCGTCAGCCATCTCGAAGGCGGCGTCCTGAAGATGCTGCTCAAGCTTGAAGGGGACCGCGTCGTCAAGGATGAGCCCCTGCTGAGGCTCGAGGATGCACGTGCCCGCGCCGAGCTGCAGCAGCTCCACGGCAAGCGCGTCGGCTTCGAGGCCAGGCTGGCCCGGCTGCGCGCCGAGCAGAACAACGCGACGGAGATCGACTTTCCCGATGATCTCAAGATGGCCGGAACGCCGATTGCGCAGGAGGTGATCAGAGCGGAACGCAAGCTCTTCCAGGCGCGCACCCAGGTCTATGACGGGCGCATCAGCATCCAGAAGCGTGTCATCGAGCAGCATCAGGCCGAGACCGAGGCGCTTCAGGCCCAGATCGAGGCGACGCGCTTTCAGCGTAGCCTGATCGACGAGGAGGTCCGCGTGGTCGGGGACCTCTACGAGAAGCGCTATGCCAAGCGCAGCCAGCTTGTCGAACTCCAGACCAAGCAGAGCGAGCTTGCCGGACGCAGTGGCGAGGCCGCGGCCCGCAAGGCCAAGGCGGAGCAGGCGGTCGCAGGCGCGCAGCTCGAGATCACCTCGCTCGGCCTCGAACGGCAGAACGAGATCGCCAAGGATCTGCAGGATAGCCAGCTCGCCTTGTCCGAGGTGGTCGAGCGCATCGTCCAGGCTGAGGACGTGCTGCGCCGCCTCGTGGTCATGTCCCCGCAGGAGGGTATCGTCGCCAATATCCGGGCGCGGACCGCCGGAAGTGCGATTGCCGCCGGGGAGGCCATTCTCGACATCGTGCCCGAGCGCGAGCCCCTGATCGTCGAGGCCAAGGTCGATCCGCGCGACATCGACTCGGTCAAGCTCGGTGCCGAGACGCGGGTGCGGCTGACCGCCTTCAATGCGCGGCTGATGCCGCCGCTGATCTCGAAGGTGACCTATGTCGCTGCCGACCAGCTTGTCGATGAGAAGTCCGGCGTCGCCTATTTCATTGTCCGGGCCGAGATCACGCCAGAGAGTCTCGCCCAGAACAAGGTCACCCTTCATGCCGGCATGGCCGCAGAGGTCCTGATCGTGAACGGCTCGCGGCGCGCCGTGGACTATCTGCTGGCCCCCTTCGCCGAGAGCTTCAACCGGGCATTCCGGGAGGACTGAACAGGGGCGGTCGGTGCGAATTTTCGCAGTGAATTCAGGAAAGTAAGAATACGTTTCGATTTATATTTCGAATTTTGAAATTCATTCAATGTATAACGTCTGGCAATTAGAGAATTAACGCCAGTAAATCTTTTCGTGCCATAATATTGTCACAACAAATCTCTTGCTGCATCGCACATATTCGGTAGGCTTAGCTCCGTTGAGCAATGACGAGTCATCTGATCGTCATTGGGGCGGCGCCGTTTTGCGAGGTGTTTTGGCGAATGCGCGCCGAGACCCTCGGGGCGCCTCAGTTCATTTCCAGGAGGTGACTATGGCCACGATAGAAGGCAGCGCGTTCGACGACTTCTTGATCGGGACACGGTTCAGCGATGTGATTCATGCCGGTGCCGGCGACGACGTCGTCAAGGGCGGCCATGGAGCAGACGTCCTGTTCGGCGAAGACGGCGACGATGTCCTCTTCGGCGACCAAGGCGATGACGTCATCTTCGGTGGCGAGGGGCGCGATATCCTCTTCGGCGGTCAAGGCGACGATGTCCTTTCCGGCGACGAGGGCAATGATCTGCTCTCCGGCGGCCAGGGGGATGACGTGCTCATGGGTGGCGAGGGGAACGACCTGCTGCAGGGCGACTCCGGCAACGACGTTCTCATCGGTGGCGAAGGGAACGATATCCTCCAGGGCGGCTCCGGCAATGACGTGCTCGAGGGTGGTCTCGGCAACGACCTGCTCCAGGGCGGCTCGGGCAACGATGTCCTGATGGGCGGCGAGGGTAACGACATCCTCCAGGGTGGTTCGGGCGACGACCTGCTCTTCGGCGGCGAGGGCAACGACATCCTGTCCGGCGGTGCCGGCAACGACGTCTTCGTCTTCGAAGGGGGCGGCGGCAACGATCTCGTGCTCGATTTCGATGCCGGTCACGACATGTTGCAGATCGCCTCCGACATCAACGGCACTGGCGTTACCTCGGCAGACGACCTCGCCGCGCGGACGACGACGGTCAACGGCAATGCGGTTGTCGATCTCGGCAACGGCGATTCGCTCACTCTCGTCGGCGTCACCGCCGAGGACGTCCAGAGCGATCCGAACTCCTACTTCACCGTCGCGTAACGACCTCGCGACGCCGGCTACTCCCGGCCGGCGTCGCACCCTGACACGTCGGAAGTTGAGCCATGTTGACGATCACGACGACCCAGTTGGTCGGAGACCAAAACTCCAATCCCGAGTTGCTGCGGCTCTGTGGTTCCGTGTTCCTGCTGAGCTGGAGCCTCGACGGACCGCTCGCTGATCGGCAGGTCGTATCGCTGGCAAGCCGGGAGCGGCGCGTTTCCTCCGCCTCGCTGACGCTGGGTCTAGGCGACGGGCGCACCCGGATCGCCTCTGTCTTCCGGCATTCCGGCCATGACGAGATCGTCGCGACCTTGTCCGGTGGCAATCTCGGTCCGGATCAGGCCGTCTCCTTCGATCCCGAATTCGTGCATGCAATGGCGGAGGCGCCCGAGATTCTGCGCGAGCTGACGCCGGCCGCGAGGATTGCGCTGGCAAACGCCCTGATCGCGACCTGGCCAACCCTGTTCAACCTGCGGGAGACGACCGCCTATCTCGCCTTCCTGCGCCAGTTCCTGCTCGCACTTTCCCGCAAACCGACGCCTGTGTTGCCGGTCGCTGCGCTGCCCGACGGCAAGATCCTTCTTGAATCCTCGGTGCCCGGGCGCCTCGACGCGATCAAGGTGGCATACTGGCTCGGCCCCGCAAGCCTGACGCGTATCGCTGCGAATCCGAGGCTCGGCAAACCTGACCGGAGTGCCCGCCGCTCGCTGCACCTGGTCCTTGATGAGCCCCAGCCGCGCGGAGCAGGGCTGCTCGTCCTGCAAAGCGATGTCGGGTTGATCGTCCGGGCCCTTCCCGAGCGCGCCACGGCGCCGACGCTTGGCCGCTGGTGGGCCGGGAAGGCCAGTGAGCGCGACGATCTGCGCAGCTGGCTCGTCGAGCAACTGGCCGGCCAGTCCGAACAGGGGCGCCTGCTCGCGATCGAGATGCAGAGGCGACTGCCCTTGCCGGTCCAGAGCGTCCGTCGTCACGACGACCTGCCCTCGGCCGAGCTCGATCTCGCCGTCTCGACCTCTGCCGGCCTGCTGCTCGGTGGTTGGTACCGCGACCTGGACGGCTTGCTCGATCAGGTCCTCATTCACCGCAGCACCGGCGCGCCGAGCCCGATCGGTGACCGGATCGCGCGGTTCCCGGCCGTGATGGCAGAGCCCGGTGGCGACAACCGAGCAGTTACCGGTTTCCTCGGTCTCGTGCCCGACTATGCCGGCGGCGCCCCTGTCCTGCAGCCGCGGTGCGAGCTGAAGCTGCGATCGGGTACCACGCTTTTCCTGCGCCCGGCGCCGCAGCCCGCCGATATTGCGACCATCCGCGCCCGGGCCCTGGCCTCGATTCCGCCGCAGCATCTCACTGCTGAAATCCTGCAGCAGAGCCTCGCTCCCGTGCTTGCTGCGTGCCAGTCCGCGCTGCGCGACAGCCTGCCGGAGCCACGTGTGCGGACGATCGGCTCCTTGCCGGACCGGCCGAGCGTCTCGGTCGTGGTCCCGCTCTACCGGGTCTATGACTTTCTGCGGATCCAGGTGTCAGCCTTTGCGGCCGATCCCTGGTTCGTCGAGAAGGCCGAGCTGATCTATGTGCTCGATTCCCCCGAGCATGAGGCTGAGGTCGCGCATCTGCTCGGCGGCCTGCACCTTGCCTATGGCCTGCCGATCCAGCTCGTGGTGATGGGCCGCAATGGCGGTTTCTCGGCCGCCTGCAATGCCGGGGCCGAGGCGGCGCGTGGCGATGTGCTCGCCATGGTCAATTCGGATGTGATCCCGAGCGAGGCCGGGTGGCTGCCCGCGCTGGCGCGCAAGCTCGACCGGCGCGGGCGTGTCGGTGCAGTCGGGCCGAAACTGCTCTATGACGACGGCTCGCTGCAGCATGCCGGCCTCCATTTCAAGCGGGACCGTCACGGCGTCTGGCTCAACCATCATTACTTCAAGGGCATGCCGGGCAGCTATCGGCCCGCCAATGTCGAGCGGCTCGTACCCGGCGTCACCGGTGCCTGCATCGTGCTGCCGCGTGCGCTCTTCAACGAGGTCGGTGGCTTCGACGACAGCTATGTCATCGGCGACTACGAGGATAGCGACCTCTGCCTGAAGATCCGGCAGGCCGGCTTCGGTATCAAGTATGTGCCGTCCGTCGCGCTCTACCATCTCGAGCGCCAGTCGATCTCCAAGAGCCTGGATTACACCCGCGGCGTTGCCTCGCAGCACAATGCCTGGCTGCAGACGGGCCGCTGGGACGCCCAGATCGAAGCGCTGATGGCCGATGAATCGGCTCTGCCGCGCAAGGCCGCGCCCGCGCGCGACGCCGACATTCTTCCCCGTACCGTCCTCAGGAGGGCAAGCGCTGCATGACGGCGACCCTGGCACTGCGTCCCATAGAGCCCAGCCCGGGCACGATCCTCAGCCCCCCCGGCAAGGAATTCGACTGGCTGCTCGACCAWATCCGTACCAATCGCTTCCTGCCGCATCCCCCGGCCGAGAACATTTTTGTCGGTGACGGCGACTACCGCGAGATCGGCGCGGAATTCCTGGGCCATTACGTCCGGATCGGCCGCCTGAAGCCGACGGAGCGGGTCTTCGACATCGGCTGCGGCATCGGCCGCATGGCGGTGCCGCTGACGCAGTATCTCGATCCGTCGAAAGCGAGCTATGACGGCGTCGACCCCGTGATGGACGGCATCCTCTGGTGTGCCCAGACGATCACGCCGGTCTATCCGAGCTTCCGCTTTCAGCGGCTCGACATCGCCCATCCCCTCTACAATCCGCAGGGTTCGCTGCCCGGCACCGAAGTCGCTTTCGGCTTCGCGAACCAGAGCTTCGATTTCATCACGATGGTCTCTGTGGCGACGCATCTGCCGCCGGAAGAACTGACGGTCTACCTGAAGGAGGCCTGCCGCCTGCTTGCGCCAGGCGGACGCCTGTTCCTGACCGCCTTCGCCATTGACGGGCAGCCGACGGGGCAGGAGCGCCTGAAGTTC
>NZ_JBFTZN010000013.1:0-55840 GCF_056406775.1 Allobosea sp. P1_A7 | reverse complement strand
GCTTGGCTTCGGTCATCGGGAGCTCCTGCTGGGCTGGGTGGCTTCAACACCCAAACCCTCCCAGCAGGAGCCTCCCGTCACAAACCCCGCAGCTTTCCCGCGTCAGCGGGTTCGTTCAATCGTGAATGTCGATCCGCCCTAGCTGACGATCACCCGCGCAGGGCCGGCCTCGACTGTTCCGACGATGCGGGCGGAGGGATATCCAGCCGCCTTCACCATGGACAGAATCTCGTCTGCCCTCCCTGCTGCACAGGAGACCAGGAGGCCGCCCGAGGTCTGCGGATCGGTGAGCAAATGGCGCTGCCAGTCCGGCAGTCCGGCCGGTAGCGCGACGCCCTCGCCATAGCTCGCCCAGTTGCGGTGCGAAGCACCGGTCACGCGCCCGTCGCGTGCCAGTTGCTCGGCCTGCGAGAGGAAGGGCAATTCAGCCAAGCGGAGCCGCAAGGTCGCGCCCGAGCCGCGCGCCATCTCCAGCCCGTGCCCGAGAATGCCGAAGCCGGTGACGTCGGTGATCGCATGGACGTCGCCATCCCCTGCCAGTTCGGCGCCGACGCGGTTGAGCAGGGTGGTCGAGGCGATCATCTCGTCATAGGCGGCCTTTGGCAGCAACTCCTTCTTGAAGGCCGCCGAATAGATCCCCACGCCCAATGCCTTGGTCAGGATCAGCGCATCGCCCGGCCGCGCACCGCTGTTCCTGCGCAGGTTCGGCAGCTTCAACAGGCCGATCACTGCAAGTCCGTAGATCGGCTCGGGTGCATCGATGGAGTGCCCGCCCGCGACCGGAATGCCGGCCTGGGCGCAGATCGAGGCGCCGCCCTTCAGGATCTCGCGCGTCGTCTCGATCGGCAGCTTGTCGAGGGGCATGCCGAGGATTGCCAAGGCCATGATCGGCTTGCCGCCCATGGCATAGACATCCGAGATCGCATTGGTCGCCGCGATCCGGCCGAAATCATGCGGATCGTCGACCATCGGCATGAAGAAATCCGTCGTCGCGACGACGCAGGTCTCATCGTCGATCTGCCAGACCGCCGCATCGTCGCCGGTCTCCGTGCCGACGAGAAGCTGACGGTAAGGCCCTGCCGCAGGGTGGTCCGCAAGCAGTTGCTGCAGGACCGACGGCGCCAGCTTGCAGCCACAGCCGCCGCCATGTGCCAGGCTGGTCAGGCGGGGGGGAGTGGGAGTGTCAAGGTCGATCGTGTCGCTCATGGTCCAGTCTCCAGAAGAGCAGCGCCCCATCCGCCTCGCCGACTAAGCCGTGATCTCGGCCGACTTGATCGTGTACTTGAACGTGTCGGCATCGAGACAGTCGAGCAACGCGCCAGCGATTTCAGCCTGCGGATACATCAGGAATGCCACCTTGTGGCGCGAGCCCGGCAATTCCAGGTCATGAGCCATGTTGTAGCCGAGCCAGTTGCCCTCCCAGGCGCCGAACAGCGTCTTTCGCGCGGCCACCACCTTGGGCGTGTCGATTGCATTGTTCCCTGGCGGCTCCTCCAGGACGACCTTGCGCACATCGGCGGGATCGGTTGCGACCCAACCATAGCCATCGAGCCAGACCTCGGCTCGGCAATGCTGCGCCTTGGTGATGGTCGCGGAACCGGCACCGAGGCTAGCATAGCCGAACTTCGAAGGCGCGACGCGAATACCGTAGATGTCGCGGGCCGGGATGCCCGCGGCACGTACCAGCGCGACATAGAGTGCGTTCAGATCGGCGCATTTGCCGCCAAGATTGCCGGTGCGCAGCATCGAGGCGACGTCGCCGGTACCGCAGCCGCGTGTCTTCGCGTCACGGAACGTGTTCACGACAACCCATTCGTAGATCGCCCGGGCCTTGTCGAGGTCGCTCGCCTTGCCGGCAATCGCCTTCTCGGCAGTCTCCTTGACGATGCCGTCGGTGGGCATCAACTCGGTCGCCTCGAGATAAAGCCTGCGCTCGGCCGCGCTCAGCATTGGCGCCTGGGATCTTGCGCCGAGATCTGCGGCCCGGTCGCGCAGCGAAAAGCTGCTGCGAATCTCGATAATGGGCGCTGCCTCCCCATCCTTGAAGACAACATGCAGCAACTGCGCGCCATATTTGGGATCACTGACGACCTCCGCCGAGGCAGCGTTACTCTGCCAGGCGTTTTTACCCAACCTGATCCATTCGCCCTCCTGCACTGACGGCAGCGGAATCCAGGCCTGTGCCCTGCCCTTCGCCGGCAATTCGAGCCGGGTCAGCACCTCGAAATTGCGCCAGGCACCGGGCGTAGGCGCAAAGACGGCGTCCTGGGCAAGGACGTGGTGCGGAGCCACAAACCCCGCAGCTGCGACCACGGCACCGGTTTTCAGCATGTCACGACGCGTAATCATCGGATCTCCTCCCTGCTCTGGCTTCCATCGATCGTCTGTTCCGCCGGCGTCCCGTTCTTGCGCTGCGACAGTCGCGTCAGCACGGGGATGACGGCCGGGCCCGTCCAATCGAGCGGCTCTTCGGCCTTGAAGGCCGGGCTCAGGTCGCGATCGAGCACGAAGCTCGTCGGCAATCCCTCAACATGCCAAGCCTTCATCGCGCTGCGGTCGCGGTCCAGCAGGATGGGGAATGAAACCGGGCGCTCGCGGAAGAAGGTCCTGACCCGGGCGTCGACCTCGCCGACATCGACGGCGAGGATCGTGAGCTGGACCGGCTGCTGAGCCGCGAGTGCGTTCAGCGAGGCCATCTCCTCGATGCAGGGGGCGCACCATGTCGCGAAGAAATGGACGATCACGGGACCGCCGGGCAGCTCCGCCAGATCGATACGAGCGCCGTCGAGGCGGTCGAGAACGAGTGTTGGGGTGGTTTCGGCAAACCAAGGCTTGAGCTCTTCGGCCAAGCTCGACGTGCTGGCGAGCACCAGCGACGAGGCGATCAACAGCACCCGCCAGGAGCGCCCTTGTCCGGCATTCAGTCGATGAGCGCCCCGAAACTCGGGAGCCGTGACCGTAACCACGCCTCATCTTGTCCCAGATGCTCCAGCAAGGTCAATTTCGACCTTCGCCGCGGCACATGATGAGTGCGCACCCAGGGTCTGTCCGGATTGGAAGGCGCCCGTGCCACGAGAGCTCCGGCTTCGCTGTCACATACAGACCAGCGCTCGCTGCGCTTCATTGGGGCGCCGAGCCCACCCGCGCTTCTCCGTCTTGTTCGGACGAAGCGCGCCATGCCTCCTCAGCGGCGCTCGCAACGGCAGTGGGTCTGTGCCATTTTTCGCAGGCGACGGTCCGATCTCCGGTCGGCGCAGCAGGACGATCGATATGGAGAGCCACCTCCGGGTAGAATCGACGGTCTGGCGAAATGGCGGCCTTGCTCCGAGCAGCCGCGCCGTGCCGGAAGAATCTGCGATCGCGATCACCTATAACGGATCATCTTACGCCGTGATGATGGCGAGTCCCGATGATCTCGAGGATTTCGCGATCGGGTTCAGCCTGACCGAAGGTATCATCACCTCGCTGGATGAAATCCACTCGCTTGCGATCATCGAGCAGGAGATCGGCATCGAGTTGCAAATCTGGCTCGCTGATGCGCCTGCGGAGAAGCTCCAGCATCGCCGTCGCTATCTGGCAGGACCGACCGGCTGCGGCTTGTGCGGCATCGAGCAGCTCTCCGAGGCGATACGGCCTCTGGATTCGGTTCCGCTCGGCCTGAATTTCTCTCCTGAGGAGATCATGATGGCGGTTCAATCGATCTCGGGCCAGCAAACGCTGAATCGTCAGACGCACGCAGTGCATGCTGCCGCTCTCTGGGAGCGCCACCAAGGCCTTGCTGTCCTGCGCGAAGACGTGGGCAGGCACAATGCCCTCGACAAGCTGGTCGGGGCACTCGCCCGCCAGAAGCGCGAGGCCGAGACCGGCATCGGTGTCCTCACCAGCCGCATCTCGGTCGAGATGGTTCAGAAAGCTGCCATCGCTCGACTACCAATTCTCGCTGCCGTCTCCGCTCCCTCGGCGCTGGCCATACGGACGGCAGCCGATGCCGGAATGACGCTGATCGGGATCGCACGCGGCGACGGCTTCGAGATATTCACCCATCCCGCTCGCATATCGCGGACCTAAAGCATGGGCCCGAAATGTAGATTGCGGCTTTCGGGAAAGGCGATGCAAACACAAGGTTAGATCATCGGACCAGACACGATGTCCGGTCCGATGATGTGGTGCGCTTGTTGCCGGGGACGTTACGCAAGCGGTTCGTCCTCGATCATGGAATTCGCGCCGGTGCTTCAGAGCGCGAGGCGTGACCTCGCCTGTTCGGCCTGTGCCTTCGCCATTGCAATCAGCGGTGACCGGCGCGCGAGGACATCTTGGATATTCGTCTTGTCCGCACGCTCAGGCGCGCCTGAATCGAAGGGCGGTTGCGGGTCGTATTCAAGGACGAGCTGGATGCGGCGTGCGGTTTCCTCACCCACGAGCGCAGCAGCGAGCGTCAATCCGAAATCCAGTCCGGCCGTCACACCTCCGCCAGTCATCCGGTTGCGATCAATCACGACGCGATCAGTCTGGAGCTTTGCGCCCATCACAGGCAGCAGATCCCGGACATACCAGTGCGAGGTCGCCCGATAGCCCTTCAACAGTCCCGCGGCTCCGAGCAGCAGAGAGCCGGTGCAGACGCTTGTGACATAACGAGCTTGCGCGCCGCGTTCGGCGAGGAAGCCCAGCACCTCGCTATCCCCCATCAAGGCGACACTGCCCTTCAACCCGCCGGGGACGAACAGGACGTCGAGATCGCGGGGGCATTCGGAGAATGTCGCCGTTGGCGCAACCGGCAGTTTCACATCGCTGGTGACGGCTGCCCTGCCCTTCCAGACCAGATGAGTTTCAGCCTGCAGAAGCGAGAACACCGTCAGCGGACCGACGAGATCGAGCAGAACCATATCCGGGTGGACAAGCATCGCGACGCGCATCGGCGCGGCACCCGTTGCCGCAGGTTGTGCCTCGGCCGCGCGCACATGTCCGAACAAGCCCGAGAGCGCCCCTGTCGCGGCCAGTGCTGTCAGGTCCCGGCGCGTCAAGTCATTCGTCATGGCTTGATCTCCACGGTCTCACCGAGGCGGATCATCTCGAAATCGGAGACCAGGATTTCGAGTTCGATGGTCCACCGACCACCGATGGGAATGACGAGGCTGTCGACATGCCAGGCGCCGTCGCTCGACCGGACGGCCTGACGCTCGATCGGTTCGASCCCGGCCGACGGGTTCGACATCACGCAGCGAACCTCCTTGACCGTGAGCGGTCCAAACTCTCCGTCGAGCAGTGAAATCGAAATGGAGGCCGGCCCCGCACGTCCAGGCGAGATGCGGATGTCCGCCATCGCCTTGGCCGTGTGAATGTGGATCGATGCAGGCGGCGCTCCCGCATCGAGAAGTGCCCGCGGCGGCGGCGTGAAGCGCCAGGTCGCAACGGTGCCAAGGACAAGGAACACCAGCAAGGTTTCGGCCGCGATCATGCGCCGCATCGTCTTGGCGGCGATGCCCGTTCGAGACAGGACATGGGGCGTGAGGCGGTAGCGGTTGATGGCGGCCAGGCCCAGCAGGATTGCAACCCAGGCGAGCTTGATCAGCAGAACCCAGCCATAGCCGGTCGAGATCAGTGTGCCTGGCTGTTCGAGCTGAACCACCGCCAGGATGCCACCGCTGAGCAGGGTCAAGCCAACAACGACAGGTATCCAACGCGAGAACTGGCGCAGCACGGCAATTGCGTCGGGCTCCCGCAGAGCGAAGAACAGAGGCACCAAGGCTCCTGCCCAGGCGGAGACGCTGACGGCGTGAACAAAGACTGCACTCCGCATCAACCACTGCGGGCTGGCCGCGCTGGCATGGCCACTCGCGGCGAGCGCCACCCCTACAGTCAGGAGGGCTGCTCCAGCGAAGACCGGCCCCATGCGGCCGCGTACCGCCAGGGAGGCCATTCCGAGCAGAAATGCGACGGCTGCAGCCAGCGCGGTGCGGCCAAAGCTGCTGGCGGCCGCGGCGCTCCAGACGTCCGCTTCGCCCAGGCTGCCGAGCGAGCGATCCAGGATATCGAGCCCTTGCGCGGCGAGTGCCAGCGGCAAGGCGGCAGATCCGAGCAGGATGAACAATCCGAGCGGTCGCCGGGCATCGCGAGGCAAGGGACCAACCCAGGTCGCAAAGGCTGCCCCGCCGAGCCCCATGAGCAAGCCCAGATAGAGCCCTACCTTTCCCAGCCATAGGGTAGCCCGCACAGCAGGATCAGTCCGTGTCTCAGGAGTTGGCGACTGGCCGCTGGGCGCACCGACTGAGAAGACCACCGCCCCACCAACCGGGTGCCCATCCTCGGAAATGACGCGCCAGCTCAGAACATGCGTTCCGGCTGACAGTTCGGCGGGCGCTTCGATCATCAGCGTCCTGTCCTTCAGCACGAACCGATCGAGTGTGCGGGACGCGCTGTCTGGTCCGATCAGCTTAAGGATGAGCGGCGACACCGGTTCACTGAAGCTCAGTGTCAACACCGCAGGGGCGTTGGTCACGACCGCGCCGTCCGCCGGCGAGGCGGCGATCAGCGCGGCATGAGCGAAGGCGCGTCCGGTTATTGCCGTGGCGACAGCCAAGGCGCAGGTCAGGACGAAGGCGAGGCGAAGGGGCCAGCGCATGGCAACTCCCAGCAGCCGGGCGCGAAGCCCGGCCACTTGCGCGGTTTACTTTTTCGGGGTGAGCTTCAGACCGGGAGCCGGATACTTGTAGTCGTCCGCGCTCTTGCCCTCAGTCGGGATCTCGATCCAGCGTTCGACTGTGCCGCCCTCGCACTCCTGGACGACCGGTACGTAGAGGACGGTGTCGGCCTTGAGGTCGGAGGTCAGATAACCGCGCAGCACGAACTCGTCATAGTGCTCGTCAAGCAGCCTGCCGCCGCTCCAGACCACTTCCTTCACGCCTTCCGAAGTCGGTGTGCCGTAGTAGTCGAAAGCCTTGCCATAGGGGCCCTTCACCGTTTCCAGTGTCCAGCCGGGCTTGGGCATCGGCTTGACCGCGATCACGCCCTCGGGAATCCGGACGCGGACCTTCGTTGTTGCCGCGCCCTTGCAACCATGGGGCACGCGCAACACGGCCTTGTAGGTCGAGCCGACCGGAGCCTGCTGCGTTTCGAGGGTAATATGAGCGAGCGCACCGGTTGTTCCCAGAGTGACGAACATCGCTGCAAGGAGATGGGTCTTCATGGCGTAATCCTTGGTCTGTGAGGGCGGTTCTGCGACGGGCTCGTGAGAGCCCATGACGCTCGATGCCGTTGAGTGTGGTCATCGGACGGTGAGTGCCGGCCGGTGATGGCGATCCCGACATGCGGCCCCGGTCAGATTGCGATCGGCAAAGGAACCGTTGGCATGGTGAGCCGAGGCATCGCAGGCGCGAGCCCCCGCGCTTCGTTTGCGTGCCGGGCAGACATCGCGCCGAATGCTCGGATCAGAATCTGGTGCGCATCTGCTGGGGATGGCGGGCAAATCGGCCTTGAAGCCGAGGTCGCGCAACAGAGCGGCCCTACATGCGCGAACGCATGGCGGCTTGCTCAGGTCTCAGACCGGCGGTGCGCGGGGATTGGCGGGCGATCGGCCGGCGACAAAGCCGTGACGCGCGTCGAGATGCCGGATGAAGGCGTTCAGGTCGACGGTCCGGTAGACAACTGGCAGATAGTCGATTGCTGACGGCACATCCGCGTGGGCGGGATGAGAGCAACCGAGCGCGCAGCCGCTCATCAGATCATGCTGCGCCGTGCCGCGGTCGGTCGTGTCACCCGGCGAAGAAGCCCCCGGCGAGCAAAACGTTATGGCCAGAGTGCGATCGAGAGCGATGCTCGCAGCATTGGCACCCGACGCGAGCCCTGTCAGGACCATCTGGAGCACGAGCAGATAGGCCACGGCGACCGCGACCCAACGGCTCGATTCTGCTCTCTGGCGCCACGCGGACAAGGGCTGCCCTCCTGACGTTTGGATAACGAGCCTCAGGCGCTCAGCGAGCGGCTGCCCGGACGTGCCGCGCGGCTTCAACCATATTGACGAGAGCAGGCCTGACCTCCTCCCATTTGCGGGTCTTCAGGCCGCAATCGGGGTTGATCCAGAGCTGTTCGTCTGCGAGCTGGAGGCGAGCGAGCTTCATCAGGCTCGTCATCTCGCCCACCTCGGGCACCCGCGGCGAGTGGATGTCATAGACGCCGGGACCGATCTCGTTGGGGTAGCGATAGGTCTTGAAGGCGTCGAGCAATTCCATCTTCGACCGCGAGGTCTCGATCGAGATCACATCGGCGTCCATCGCGGCGATCGCGTCGATGATGTCGTTGAACTCCGAGTAGCACATATGGGTGTGCACCTGGGTTGCGTCGGTGACGCCCGAGGCACAGAGCCTGAAGCTGCCCACCGCCCAGTCCAGATAGCCCTTCCACTCGCTCTTGCGCAGCGGCAGCCCCTCGCGCAGCGCCGCCTCGTCGATCTGGATCATCGCGGCACCTGCCTTCTCCACATCGATGACCTCGTCGCGGATCGCCAGCGCGATCTGGCGGCAGGAGGCACTGCGCGGGATGTCGTCGCGGACGAAAGACCAGTTCAGGATCGTCACGGGCCCGGTCAGCATGCCCTTCATCGGCCTCGTGGTCAGCGACTGCGAATAGGTCCACCAGCCGACCGTCATCGGCTGCGGCCGCGAGACGTCGCCGAACAGGATCGGCGGCCGCACACAGCGCGAGCCGTAGCTCTGGACCCAGCCATGTTTGGTGAAGGCGAAGCCGGCGAGCTGCTCGCCAAAATACTGCACCATGTCGTTGCGCTCGAACTCGCCATGGACGAGCACGTCGAGGCCAATCTCCTCCTGCCAGCGCACCGTGCGCTCCGTCTCCTCACGCAGGAATTGCTCATAGTCGGCATCGCTGATCAGGCCCTTGGCATGAGCCGACCGGGCCTTGCGGACCTCGGCGGTCTGCGGGAAGGAGCCGATCGTCGTCGTTGGGAAAGCCGGCAGGTTGAAGCGCTCGCGCTGCAATTTCGCACGGGCTGCGAAGGGGCTCTTGCGGTCAGTCATGCTGGGCGTCACCGCCGCGACACGCGCAGCCACTGCGGCATCGTGGACTTTCGGCGAGGCCTTTCGGGCCGCCGCTGCGGCCGCCGAAGCGTCCAGGGCATCCCCGACGCTGTCGCGGCCACCCGCCAGGGCTTTGCCCAGCACCGAGAGTTCGCCCATCTTCTGCACGGAGAAGGCGAGCCAGCTCTTCAGGTCGGAATCGAGATCGGTTTCGAGATCGAGATCGATCGGCGTGTGCAGCAGCGAGCAGGAGGGCGCGATCTGGACATGGTCGGTGCCGCGCCTGGCGACAACCGGCTCGAGCCGGTCGAGCAGCGCCGGCAGGTTGGCCCGCCAGATGTTGCGGCCATCGATCATGCCGAGCGACAGCACGAGCCCGCGCGGCGCCTTGGTCAGCACCTCCTCGAGCTGCGCGGGAGCGCGCACGAGGTCGAGATGAAGGCCTGCGACAGGCAGCGTGACCGCCGTGTCGAGATTGTCGCCGAGACCACCGAAATAGGTCGTCAGCATGATCTTCAGCTGCGGCAGGGCATGGGCGATGGTGGCATAGGTCCGGCGCAGGGCGTCGCGGGCGGCCTTGTCGAGATCGAGCACCAGACAAGGCTCGTCGATCTGGACCCATTCGGCACCATTGGCGGAAAGGCGGCGCAGCACATCGATATAGACCGGCAGCAACTCGCCGAGCAGCGAGAGCGGATCGAGGCTGGCGTCCCTGCTCTTGCCGAGCTTCAGATAGGTGACCGGCCCAAGCAGAACGGGGCGGGTGTCGTAGCCGAGTGACTTGGCCTCACGATACTCGTCGACCGCCTTGAGCGAGGACAGTGCGAAGCGCTGTCCGGTCGCGAATTCCGGCACCATGTAGTGGTAGTTGGTGTCGAACCACTTGGTCATTTCCTGCGCCGGGGCGCCGTGGGAATGCTCGTGGTCGTGGTGGGCATGGCCGCAGGAGGTGTGCGGCTTGGTCTCGCTTTGCGCACCTCGCGCCATGGCGAAATAGGTCGCCAGCCCGAGCGGACCGCCCTTCCAGCCATAGATCTCGGGAATCGCGCCGACCATCACGCTGGTGTCCAGCACCTGATCGTAGAACGAAAAGTCGTTCGACGGGATGACGGTGACACCGCGTGCCTTCTGGCGGGCCCAGTTGGCGGCGCGCAATGCGGCGGCGGTGTCGAGCAGGTCCCTTTCGGTCGACTTGCCCGACCAATAGCTTTCGAGAGCGAGTTTGAGTTCGCGGCGGGGACCAATGCGCGGCGTCCCAAGGGTCGCGACAGGAAGTGAAGATGACATAGGCTTACCCCAGAAGTTGGGAGCAAAGGCCAAAGCGGACGCGTCCAGGATTCCGCCGGCGAAGAGCCTGCGCAATCGCAAAGCGCTCCACCGGGACACCCCGCCCGAGGACGTTCAGTTCGTCGAGGCAGGTCTCCTGGCTCACGGGTCATCGCTGCTGTCCGGCCTTCCCGAGACCTTGCCGGCCTCAGTGACACATCTTGGACAGCGGCTCACCGCTTACAGTTGCGGGGGCAGCGCCGGCCTTGCCCAGGTCAATAGCGACCTCGACGCACCGGCTTCCCTCTTAGCTCCGGGCAAACAGACCCGGAGAACCACGACACCCCAACCTAGGTCCAAATGCTCGCCGCAGTCAATGGGAATATAAAGACATCTTTATGTCTCCATGTCGCTATCTGCGCCGACTGACGCTGCCCCCGACGGCGGGATGTTCCGTGGTCGCGCGCAGGCGATGCGGGGCAAGCAGTTCCCGCGCAATTGCTAAAGTAGAATAATTAGAATCTATATCTATTATAGATTGCACATGTACTTCACGCCACAAAAGTACATCAGAAAACACTGTGTCAAATTTACAATTGCGAATCCTAGTACCAGCGGACTACATCCACCCGCAAATGGACTGGGGTCTTCCAATGAAGAACAAATCAAAACTATATTTTTCAGCCGCTTTCCTTTTTACAATCCTTCAAAGCACGATTTGTTACTCTCAAGCGATCGCAGATGGCGGCAGTGCGTCACCGGCGTTCACGCTCGACCAGATTACGGTCACGGCGACACGCGGTGAAAAGCAGGTTCTCGATGTTCCCGGCGTCGTGAACGTTATCTCACGGCAGGAACTCGACGAGCGCATGACGCGCGACATGCAGGACCTCGTCCGCTACCAGCCGGGCGTCAGCGTCAACCGCCTCACCAGCGGCACCGACCCGTTCGGCAACCTCGATGGCTTCACGATCCGCGGGGTCGGCGGCAACCGCGTCCAGATGCAGGTCGATGGATCGCGGGTGATCGAGCGCATCACCGACGGCAATCGCAACTTCGTCGAGATGCCCTTCCTGAAGAGCGTCGAGATCGTGCGTGGGCCAGGCTCGGTGCTCTGGGGCGCCGATGCTCTGGGCGGCATCGTCGCCTATCGGACGCTCGATCCCCAGGACCTGCTGAAAGGCAAGGACAAGCCCTACGCCGTGCGTCTCGATGCCGGGTATGACAGTTTCGACCGCTCCTTCACCAAGACCGGCATCGCAGCCTTCAGGCTCACCCCTGCCCTGGAGGCCATTGTCGGCCTGAGCCAGAAGACGGCGGAGGAGGCCAAACTCAGCCGGGCCCGCGCCGATGGCGGCCGCTGGGGCTGCCCCGTGCCGAGCCTGCGCTATCTCGGCTGCGACACACTGAACCCGCTCGACAGCACGGTTTGGAACGCCTTCGGCAAGATCGTCTTCTCGCCGACGACAGACCATACGTTCAAGCTGACCGGCGAGTATTTCGATAATAGCTCAAAGATCAATCAGCTCTGGGACTATAATGTCCTGGCGTCCGGCCTCCGCAACGGACCCTATATCCGAGATGAAGTGAAATCACGCCAGCGCATCGCCTTCGAGCATCAATGGGATGTCGGCACGAGCTTCCTCGACTCGATCCGCTGGCAGGCATCGTTCTCGCCACAGAAGCGTGAAGTCACCAATAATCGCTATCAGACGCAGACCAACAACCAGCAGCGTTTCACCCGCGGCTTCCTCGACTATTCCGAACAATTCTCCCAGCTCGATATCCAGGCAAAGTCGAGCTTCGCGCTCGGCTCGAGCTTCCACCGGCTGACCTACGGGTTCCAGGGCGACGTCACCAAGACCGATTATGAGCGTCGCGACGACGTCCGGAACATGTCGACCGGCGTCACCACCACGACGATTGCAGGCGGCTTCAACTTCGCCAACGCGACGACGACGCGCTACGATTTCTATCTGCAGGACGAAATCGAATTGCTGAACGGTCGCTGGACGATCACGCCGGGCGTCCGTTACGCCAATTACAAGATCGACCCGAGCATTGGGCCAGGCTACGTCATCGTGCCGGGCAAGGCTCCGCGCGAGATCGACTCGCATAAGCTGATCCCGCAGGTCGGCACGATCTTCAAGCTTGACGAGACCTATTCGCTCTATGCCCGCTACGCCCAGGGCTTCAAGATGCCGACCGCGCAGCAGCTCTATACGTCGCTGCCGATGGGCACCCAGAACCTGATCCCGAACCCGGATCTCAAGCCCGAGAGCGTCACGTCCTACGAGGCCGGCATCCGCGGCCGCTTCGACAATGGCTGGTTCTCGGTCGGCGTCTTCCATGCCGATTACAAGGACTTCATTCAGAACTTCGCGCCGATCCTCGGTTCGACCGATCTGACCTATCGCAACCTCTCGAGCGTCAAGATTTCCGGTATAGAGGCATCGGCCGAGTGGAAATTCCACGAGCGCTGGCTCGCCAATGTCGCGCTGAGCTACCAGTACGGCACGCAAAAAGCCGATTCTGGCGCATTGACCACGCCGTATAACTCGATCACCCCGTTTACCGCTGTCGCCGGGCTGAAATACCTGATGCCCGAATATGGGCTGGAGGCCGAGGTCATCGGAACCTTCGGGGCGGGCGTCACCCGCGCCAGCGCGCCGACCATCTTCAAGCCGGCGGGCTACACCGTGTTCGATGCCTTCCTGAACTGGAAGCCGACCTCGTACATCACGGTCCGCGGCGGCGTGCAGAACATCTTCGACCGCCGCTATTTCTCGAACGTCTATAATTTCGACAAGGTTCCGGCTTCGGCCGCAGTCGCCGCGACCAACCCGCTCGAACTGCAGACCGCGGCTGGCCGTACCTTCAAGCTCGCAGCCTCGGTTGAGTTCTGAGACGCAGCGGACCTAGCGCCACCCGATTGACGGGCCGCGGCTGTGACAAGCGCGGTTGGTCACGCGACGCTCCGAGCGAGACCCCGGAGCGTCGCATCCTTTCCTTGGAGCCCCCTTATGACAAGCACCACACATCCCCGCGAACTGCTGAAGCAACCCTCGGCCGAAATCCTGGCAAGCCTGCCCGCCATGGGCCGCGTCATGCTGAGCGCACGCTCCGGCGGCGCGACGCATGAGCGCATGGGCGTGGTCGGCACCGTCTCGATCGACGGGACCAGGGCGCGCCTCGCAGGCGAGTTCCACGACAGCACGCTCGATCTTGCGGTCGTGACCCGGCTGGTCGCGGACCGCACCAGCAAGATGCGCGACCGGGTGCTGCCCAGGCTCGAGTGCCAGGACGCCGCCGGCGAGGTGTTGTTCAGCCTGATCGGGCTCGACGGGTTGGAGCTCTTCGACAAGGCGCTTGCCCCATTCGGCGCCGGTGAGGCCCTGGAGCCGGTCGAGCGCGAGAGCGCTGCCGGCGGCGGATCGCCTGATGTGCCCGAGGATGATCTCGGTGCCGCGACCTTCGCCGCGATCCTGCGCAATGGCGTGCCGATCTCGATCGATTTCACGAAACCGGGCCTGGCCCAGCATTGGGGAGGTGCGCTGCCAGAGCCGAAGCCGGCCATGGGCTTCGTCAACATCATGCAGGGCGACTTCCACCTTCACTTGCGCGCTGGTGCGGTCGCAAGCTGGCTGCGGCAGGTCGCCGGCTCGGAGGTCGAGCTTGCAGCGCATGATTCCGACGGCCAGCCGTTCGGCCTCGTGCTGCGCGGCCCGGCCGCGGCCTTCGACGGCGTTCCGCTCGGCAATCCCCATGGCTGAGCCCTCCCTCACCGCCGGATCCGTGTCCCTGGCTCATCGGCGCGCGACCTGGCTCTTGCCCGAGACCGGCGAGGCCATTGCCCAGTACGATCTGATGCGGACGATGGCGCAGAAGCGCGTCGTGCTGCTCGGCGAGAGTCATGACATCGCTGAGATCCATCGCTGGCAGCTCCATGTCACGGCGTTCCTGCATACGCTGCGGCCGCAGATGGCGGTCGGTTTCGAGATGTTCCCACGTCGGCTCCAGCCGGTGCTCGACGCCTGGGTCGAGGGCGAGATGGACACCGCGACCTTCCTGGAGCGGTCGGAATGGGCACAGGTCTGGGGTTTCGATCCCGAGCTCTACCTGCCGCTCTTCCATTTCTGCCGACAGCAGCGCGTGCCGATACTCGCGCTCAACTGCCATCGGCCGCTGGTCACGCGTGTCGGCCAGGTCGGTTGGGATGCGATTCCCATCGAAGAGCGCGATGGCGTGACGCCGGCTGCCCCCGCGACGGAGGGGTACCGGCGCTATCTCGCCGGAATCATGAGCGGTTTCGCCGGGCCAGATCGCCCACGCGCCATGGAGCCGGACCGCTTCGATCGCTTCATTCGAGCCCAGCAGACCTGGGATCGCGCCTTCGCCTGCGGCATCGCCGATCATCTGGCAAAGGCACAAGACAACCCGTTCGTCATCGGTATCATCGGGCGCGGCCATCTCGAATACGGCCATGGCACGCCCTATCAGCTCCGCGATCTCGGCATCRATGATCTGGCTGTGCTGCTGCCGACCGACCGTGCCAGCCATGACCAGGAAAGCCTGAAAGGCATTGGCGACGCGATCTTCAGGCTCGACACGCTGGAACCGCCCTCGCCGCGACGCAGTTCGCCCAGGGCCTCTTCGTGACCAGGATCATCTCGCAGATCACGCTGTTGACCCGGCTCTGCATCAGCGGGCCGGGCGGGCGGGCCGGATTGGTCTATTTCGCGCTCGTGCTCGGGCTCGGCTTGGCCGGGGTCCAGGTTTCTGTCCGCCTGATCGCCTGGACGGCGGATTTCTACAACGCGCTGCAGAAGCTCGATGTCGATGCGACACTGCGCCAGATCGCGGTGTTCTTCGGGCTGATCGCCATCAGCGTGAGCCTGTTCCTGAGTGGCAGCTACCTGCGCAAGATGCTGCAGATCCGCTGGCGCCGCTCGCTGACCGAAGCCGCGCTCGACCGCTGGCTCTCCAACAAGGCCTATTGGCATCTGCGCGACCGCACCGATAACGGCCTCGACAACCCGGACCAGCGCATCGCCGAAGACTGCCGCATCTTTGTCGACAAGCTCACCGGCGAGGCGATCGAGCTCATCACCAACATCGTCGCGCTGGTCTCCTTCTTCGCGATCCTGTGGTCGCTCTCGACCTTTGCCCTCGCCTTCACGGTTGGAGGCATCGCCGTCGAGATCCCGCGCTACATGGTCTGGGCTGCGCCGCTCTACGTCGCGATCTCGAGCGGCCTGACGCATTGGCTCGGCAAGCCGTTGAAATCCCTCGCCTTCGAGCAGCAGCGCCGCGAGGCCGATTTCCGCTTCGCACTGACGCGGCTGCGCGAGCATGTCGAGGCCGTCGCTCTGGCGAATGGCGAGGCGGCTGAACGGCGCCTGCTCGCGGACCGCTTCGGCGCGATCATCCAGAACGGGCGCGGCCTCGCCAATCGCGAGTTGATCCTCGGCTGCTTCACCAGGCCCTATATGCAGACGGTCCTGCGCATCCCGCTCTTCCTGGCGTTGCCGGCCTTCCTGGCCGGGCGCGTCACCTTCGGCGGTTTGATGCAGATCGGCTCGGCCTTCCAGAACGTCGTGACCACGCTTTCCTGGTTCATCTTTTCCTATCGCGATCTTGCCGAACTCGCGGCATCGGCCAGCCGCCTGAGTCATTTCCTTGGGGCTGCCGAGGACAATGTGGACGCGCCGCGGCCAGCGCTCGTCACGGGACAGAAGAACCGGATCCTGCTGCAGGATGTCGCCCTTCGCGTCCCCGACGGCCGCGCCCTCGAGCCCCTCCCCGAGATCAGGCTTGAAGCAGGCGGGACGTATTGGATTTCAGCGCCCTCCGGGCATGGCAAGAGTGCCCTGGTGAAGGCCCTTGCCGGGTTGTGGCGGCATGGCGCGGGGCAAATTGAACGGCCGGATGCCAAAATGGTCTTCCTGCCGCAGCAGCCCTACCTGCCCCTCGGCGGGCTGCGGGGAGCATTGGCCTATCCCGCCTCCCCTGAGACCCATCGGGCCGAGGACTATGAGCGAGCCCTGAGGGCCGTCGGCATGGCCCAGTTGTTGGAAATCGACGAGCCGGCCTGGAACGACGCGCGCCGCGGCCTGTCCGGCGGCGAGCGCCAGCGGCTGGCGCTCGCCCGTATCCATCTCCAGAAGCCGGACTGGATCGTGCTCGACGAGGCGACCAGTGCGCTCGACCCGGCAGCTGAACGCGATCTGCTCGCGACCTTGCGCCAGGACTTGCCGCTGGCGACGTTCATCCTGATCGCGCACCGGCCGCCCTTGGGCCTGGACGACTATCGCGCAATCCACCTGTCGAGACGCGTCGGCTCTTGTGCGGGAGCCTCTGACGAGCGCCGCGGCAAACTTGCAGAGGCTTAGCATGTCCCCAAGCTGCCATCCTTGCTGCTGCGGTCCGATCGTTGCAGCTCCATCAGAGATCGCCAGATGACCGCCGCCTCGTTCTCGCCAGCGCTGCGCCAGCGTTTCCGAACCCTGGCCCTGCTGCCTCGGCTGCTGCACTCGTTCTGGCAGACGAGCCCCACGCTGTCGGCCACGATCATCGTCTTACGCCTGCTGCGCGCGGCTCAACCGCCGCTCGTGCTCTTCATCGGCAAGCTGATCGTCGACGAGATCATGCTCCAGACCGCCTCGCCAGCTCCTGGACCCACGCTGGCGGACTGGGTGGACAGCGGGCGCCTGAGCGCGGTCGCCGGCTGGCTTGTGCTCGAATTCCTGCTCGTCGCCACCGCAAACGCGCTCGCGCGCATCGGAGCCTTCGTGGAGAGGGTCCTGACCGAGCGGCATGATAATGCGCTCGGCGTGGCGCTCATCAAGCAGGTTGCGAGCCTGGATCTGCGCGACATCGAGACCAGCTCTGCGCAGGACAGGCTGCAACGGGCCCGCACCCAGCGCTTCACGAGTAACCAGCTGCTGACCTCCCTGCTGAGCCAGGCTCAGGATTTCGTCACGCTCATCCTGTTTGTGGTCAGCCTGTTCGCCTATGCACCCCTGCTGATCATTCTGCTGTTGTTCGCGCTCCTGCCAACGCTCGCTGGTGAAGCGCATTTCAATGCGAAGGGGTATGGACTGAGCGTTTCGGTCACGCCCGAGCGTCGGCAGATGGATTATATCCAGATCGTCGGCTCCGTGGCCGAATCCGCCAAGGAGATGAAGCTGTTCGGGCTCGGCGCCTACCTGGCGGGCCGCTTTGCCGAACTCGCCGACAAGGTCCATCGTGGCAATCGCGATCTCGCGGCTCGGCGCACGCTCTGGGGCAGTCTGTTTGGGGCAATCGCCTCGTTGGCTTATTACGCTGCCTATGCCGTCATCGCCTGGCGCGCCCTGAAGGGTGAACTCGGCATCGGCGATCTCACCTTTCTCGCCGGCTCGTTGCTGCGGCTGAACGGCCTGTTYGAGCGGCTGATCCTCGGCCTGACCCAGATCACGTCGCAGACCCAGTATCTCGACGATTTCTTCTCGTTCATGGACCTCCGCTCGACGATGGTCGCCCCGTCGAGCCCACGACCATTTCCGGTGCCGATGCGGCAGGGTATCGTCTTCGACAAGGTCGGATTCCGTTATCCCGGCAAGGATGCCTGGGCGCTGCGCGATCTCAGCTTCACGTTTCCCGTCGGCGAGACACTCGCCCTCGTTGGTGAAAACGGCGCCGGCAAAACCACGATCGTCAAGCTGCTGACCAGGCTCTACGAGCCGGACGAGGGCCGCATCCTCGTCGACGGCATCGACATCCGCGATATCGACATCGCCGACCTGCAGCACCAGGTCGGCGCCATTTTCCAGGATTTCGTGCGCTATCACATGACCGCGGCTGAGAATATCGGCATTGGGCGGGTCGCCTGCCTCAGTGATCGGCCGCGGGTCATCGACGCCGCGCAGAAGAGCCTCGCCCATCCGCTGATCGAGACGCTGCCGGAGGGCTACGAGCAGATGCTGGGCCGCGTCTTTGCGCGTGGGCTTGATCTCTCGGGGGGCGAATGGCAGAAGATCGCGATTGCCAGAGCCTATTTCCGCGACGCAGCCATCCTGGTTCTGGACGAGCCGACCGCAGCTCTGGATGCCCGCGCTGAAGCGGAGATCTTCGAACGCTTCCGCAATCTGAGCGAGGCGAAGACCGCATTGCTGATTTCGCATCGCTTCGCGACCGTCCGGATGGCCGACCGCATCCTGGTGCTGGAGAATGGCGCCATCCTCGAAAGCGGCAGCCATGAGGAGCTCATCGCGCTGCACGGGCGCTACGCCGAGCTGTTCGCATTGCAGGCCGCAGGCTTCCAGTAAAAGCCTCAGGCGCCTCGGGCCAGGGCCTCGACGGGGTCCAGGCCCGCTGCATTGCGCGCTGGCAGGAATCCGAAGCCGACACCGATCAGCGCCGAGCAGGCAATCGCTGCCGCGAAGGCCTCAGCCGAGTAGATGAAGCGAACCGGCGAGCCGGAGAGCGCGAATCCCCAGCCGATGGAGAGCGCCAGAGCGATACCGAGCACGCCCCCGATGAAGCAGACCAGAGAGGCCTCGATCAGGAACTGCTGGAGGATGTCGCCGCGGCGCGCGCCCACGGCCATGCGCAGGCCGATCTCGCCGGTGCGCTCGATCACCGAGACCAGCATGATATTCATCACGCCGATGCCGCCGACGAGCAGGGAGATCACGGCGATCGAGGCGATCAGCAGCGCGAAGGTCGCGTTGTTGTTGGTGATCGCCTGACGGATTGCGTCATTGTTCCGGATAAAGAAATCCTCGGCGCGGTGGCGATGCGTCAACAACTCGGTGACGGCGCTCTGCGCCGACTCCATCGGTGTGTCGTCATTGACGCGCAGGATGATGCTGCGCAGCGAGAGATCCCCGAGGAAACGGCCCTGGACGGTGGTGTAAGGCAGGTAGACCTGAGGGTTCAGGCTGGCGCCGAAGCCGCTCTGCTGGGGCCRCATCACTCCGATCACGCGGGCAGGGACCGAGCCGATCAGGATGACGCTGCCGATCGGGTCCTGGCCGGTCCGCGCGAACAGGGCACTGACCGTGTTCTCGTCGATGACCACATCCTGCGAGAGCCGCCGGACGTCGTCCGCGTCGAAGAGCCGGCCCTGGGCCAAGACGCCGCCCGTGACCGCGAAATACTGCTCGCCGACGCCCATGACCAATCCCGATGCCTCGGCGGAGCCGAAACGCAGCGTGGCATTCGTCGACACGGTTGGTGTGACGCCTTCGGCATAGGGCTGGCTCGCGAGGATATGGGCATCGGCGACCGTCAGGGTCTTGATCTGGCCCGAGCGGCGGTCGCCGATCGTGGCTCCGGGATAGATCTCGAGAGTGTTGGTGCCGAGCCCGGCGATATTGGCGAGAACCTGCTGGCGCGAGCCCTCCCCCAGCGCCACCACGCTGACGACAGAGGCGATGCCGATGACGATGCCGAGCATGGTCAGCGCGGAGCGCAGCTTATGGGCGCGCATCGACAGGAGGGCCATGCCGAAGGCCTCGCGCAGCCGGCCGAACGCGGCCCGCCACGAGCCACCCCGCGGCACGTCCAGCACCGGGTTCGCCTTGGAAACGAGCGCCGGGCGGGTCCTCCGATCGGAGATGATCCGGCCGTCGCTAAGCTCGATGATGCGGTCGGCTCGGGCCGCGACGTTCATGTCATGAGTGACAAGAATGATCGTGTGGCCCTCGCGGCCGAGTTCCTCGAGCAGGGTCAGCATCTCCTCGCCGCTCTTGCGGTCGAGTGCGCCGGTCGGCTCGTCGGCAAGGATGACGCGGGCCCCGTTCATCAGGGCCCGCGCGATCGAAACCCGCTGCTGCTGGCCGCCCGACATCTCGGCCGGGCGATGGGTCTTGCGGGTACCGAGGCCGAGCCGGTCGAGCAAGGCGGCTGCCCGATTGCGCCGCGGCTCGGCGGCAACCCCTGCGTAGATCGCCGGCACCTCGACATTGGCGAGTGCGGTCAGTTCCGACAGCAGATGATAGCGCTGGAAGACGAAGCCGAAATACTCGCGCCGCAGCCGTGCCAATTCGTCCGGCCCGAGATCGCGCGTCGGGCGGCCGTCGATCTCGTAGACACCGCCGGTCGGCCGGTCGAGGCAGCCGATGATGTTCATCAGGGTGGATTTGCCCGAGCCCGACGGTCCGACGATCGCAACCATCTCGCCGGCCTCGATGGTCAACTCGGCCCCGTCGAGCGCCGCAATCGCCGCTTCGCCTGCGCCGAAATCGCGCCGGACCCCGCTCAGCCTGATCAGCGGCACGCCCATGCGGTCAGAACCCGAGCGGGCCACGCATGCGGCGGGCCGCTGCGGGGGAGCCCGTGTGTGCGATGACGACACGCTCGCCCGCTTTCAGCCCGGAAGAGATTTCCGCGACGATCTTGTTGTCGAGCCCAACCCTGACTTTGCGCGGCGCGGGCTTGCCATCGTCACCGACGACATCGAGCCAGGGCTCTCCGCCCCGGCGCCTGATCGCCGTGGACGGCACGGTGACGACGCCCTGCACCCGCCCGACGACCACCGTTACCTGGACCGTCATCGAGGTCAGCAGCCTTCCGTCGGAGTTGGGCACCTCGAACAGCGCGTTGTAGTAGATCGCCGAGGAGGTCGAGGAGGCGTTCGTGCCCGAAGAGGCCGAGGCGCTGCTCGTATTCTGCGTCTTCAGCGTATCAGGCGCCGGTTCGACAAAGGCGATCCTGCCAGGGAAGCGCCGATCGGGCGCGCCGAGAACGCTGAACAGGGCCTCTTGGCCGGCCTTGACCCTGAGCACGTCTGCTTCCGAGATCTTGGCCTTGACCGTCATGGTCGACACGTCGCCAAGCACGATGATGGTCGGCGCGGATTGCGCCGCGTTCACCGTCTGGCCTTCCTGCGTCACGATGGCCAGTACGGTGCCCGCCGCCGGAGCTGTGATGCGGGTATAGCCGAGCTTGGCGCGGGCGGTCTCGACCTTGACGCCGCCGGAAATGATCTGGGCGTCGAGCGCCGCAATCTGGGCGCGGATCGTGCGCACCGTCATCTCGGCCGATTCGTAATTGTCGCGGGAGACCGCGTTCTGGCCGAGCATCTGCTTCTGACGGGCAAGCACGGATTCGGCATAGGCGAGGCTGGCGAGGCGCTCCTCGCGCTGCGCCTGCAGCACGGCGAGCTCGGCCTCGGCCGAGCGCAGTTCATTCTGCTGGGTGACGCCATCGATCTCGGCGATCAGGTCGCCCTCGCTCACGTTCTGGCCCAGGGCCACCTTGAGCGAGATCAGCCGGCCGGAGACCTGCGCGCCGACGCTCACCTGCCGGATCGGCTCCAGCGCGCCGCTGGCCAGCACGACCTCTTCGACATCGCCCATCGTGGCGGCGACCGTCGGCAGTTGAATCGCGGCCGGCTGCGGCGCCTGCTGCGAGCGCAGGGCATAGCCACCCGCCCCCAGCATGCCCAGGACAAGCAGCAGCATGAAGGCACGGCGCGACGTCATGGGCTTGGGACCTCCAGGGAGACAGCACGCAGGCGGGGCCCCTGCGGCGGATCCTCGACGCGCGGGCGGGAGACCTCGACCGGCCGGAGCCAGCCACCGCCAAGCGCCTTGTTGAGGGCGATGAACCGGGTCGCCAGCGCGATCTGGCTCTGAATCCGCGAATCCTCGGAGCTATACTGCGAGCGCTGCGCATCGAGCACGTCGAGGAAGCTGGCGCCGCCCGACTGGTAGAGCGCCTGGGACAGCTGCGCCGCCTGACCGGAAGCCGCAGCCGCCGTCGACAGGCTGGCCAGCCGCAGTCGCTCCTGCCGCAATCCAACCAGTGCGTCCTCGACATCCTGCAGGGCGCTCAGCACAGCGAGCCGAAGCGCCGCATCCGACTGGTCGCGCCGGGCGCGCGCCACATCGACCGCGGCAGCGAGTTCGCCCCCATTGAAGATCGGCACGCTCAGCGATGGGCCGATCGACCAGCCGATCGCGCTGTTCTTCGCGAGGTCGCCGAGCTTCAGCGCCGAGGTCGAGATATTGCCGGTCAGGCTCACGGAAGGGTAGCGAACCGCCTCGGCCTGGCCGATCCGTGCCGTTGCCTGGGCGAGACTGCGCTCCGCCCGCCGGACATCCGGCCGGTTGCGCAGCACGTCCGCCGGGACGCCGGCTCGCGGTGGCGCGGGCGTCGCCGGCACCTTCGCAGCGCCGGTCAAGCGCGAGCCCATGGCGGATGGCGGGCGGCCAACCAGCACCGCGATACGGTGCTGGGTCTGGGACAGCGCGGTTTCAAGGGCCGGAATCTGCGCCTCGGTGCTCGCGACCTGCGCCACCGCCCTCGCCGTATCGACCGCCGAGACATCGCCGGCCTGGAAGCGGACCCGCGTCAGTGCCTCGGTCACCCGCTGGGTTTCGACCGTCCGCTTGGCAAGCACAATGCGCGCCTGGTAGCCGCGCGCCTCGATGACAGCCGAAGCGACATCCCCAATGAGCGTCAGCAGTACTCCGTCGAGATCATCGTCGGCGGCATCGACGCCATAGGTCGCGGCTTCGACGGCGCGGTCGCGCCCGCCGAAGATGTCGAGCTCCCAGGAGGTGTCGAAGCCCGCGCGGAAGCTGTTGCTCATGCCGTTGCCGCCCCCTGAATCGGAGCTTGTGGCGTAACGCGAACGCGTTGCCGATGCTGAACCATTGACCTGAGGAAACAGCGGCGCGATCGCCTGGACCCGGCTCGCTCGCGCTTCGCGAATCCGCGCCTTCGCCTGGGCGACATCGAGATTGCCTGCAACCGCTTCGGTCACGAGCCCATCCAGCACAGGATCCTTGAATTGCCGCCACCACTCCGACCGAGCGGGAGGCCGCGCAGCCGAAGCGGCGCCATTCCATTGGGTGGGCAGATCCTGCGTCGGCGCGACGTAGTCGGGGCCGACCGAGCAGGCGCCAAGGCAGAGCAGAACAGGCAGCGCGAGCAGCCTCGTCCAATCCGATATCAGCCTGTCGCGAGAGTGCATCCCGTCCATGTCCGCCGCATTGGCGACCTTTCCATTCCAGGCGGAAAGAGCGCAGATCGGCGGTCATAGGCGCCGTATTTCAGAATGATTCCAAAGACGAAGACCCCGCGGAGTGCCGATCTCTGGCGATCGTGAACGCCTACAAAGCGGCCTCGCGAATTGCAAGGCGCCAGCCCCGCGAAAGCGGTTCGTCGACGTCTGAGCCAGGACCAACTCGGGCTGATCCGGCAGCCAGCGCGGCCGCGATACCATCCGCCGCGCTCTCGACGGCTGAGATCGGCCATCGGGTGGTCCGGCGCAATGGCTCTCCTTCTTCGCTCCGGGCAAACAACCCGGCGAACCGCGACAGTGACACGATGGAGCAATCCACCCGACGGGGCCAATCGAAGACATAAGGACCCTTTTGTCGTCATGCGCGCATTGCGCCGTTCAGTCCTCGTCGCGTCTCCGAAGCAGATAGGTATCCATGATCCAGCCCTTTTCCTCTCGCGCTTCGCGCCGGATGCGCTCGATATCGCCCATCACCTCCGAGAGCTTTCCGGCGATCAGAATCTCGTCCTTGGTGCCGAGATAGGCGCCCCAATAGATATCGAGATCTTCACCCGCGACACTCTTGAAGGCCTGGTCCCCGTCGAGCATGACGACCACACTATCGAGGTTATTGGGAAAGCCTTCCGCGAGTTTGCGTCCCGTGGTGATCAGCACGGGCTCGCCAATCCGGTTGAGGGCGACCCGGTGTCGCGCCGCAAGGGCCTGCACGCTGCTGATGCCCGGGATCACATCGTATTCGAGAGCGAAGCCCCTGGCGCGAATATGCTCGACGATCCGCAGCGTGCTGTCATAGAGCGTCGGATCACCCCAGACGAGGAAGGCTCCGCATTCACCGTCCCCGAGTTCTTCCGTGAACAGGCCCTCGTAGTCATGGGCAATACGCGCATGCCACTCGTCGACGCTGCCACGGTAATTCGTTCCGGCGGGGGCACGCTCCGGGATCGGCACCGGAACCAGGCGATAATCCGATCCTTCGATGAAGCGCTCGCAGATGTCCTTCCGCAGCCGTCCGAGCTYGGCCTTGTCTGTCCCCTTGTCGGGAATGAAGAAGACGTCGGCCTGGTTGAGGGCGTTGATCGCCTGGACCGTGACATAGTCGGGATTGCCGGCACCAATTCCGATGATCAGGATCTTGCGCATTCGGCCTCCATGTCGGGGCTCAGATGGCCCACCGTTCGGCAGCCATAGCACGTGGGGCGACAGCGCGAGCAGCTGCGCCATGACGCCCTCGAGGCCGATCGCCGCATAGTTCGACCACTCCYCGCTCTTCACAGGCCAACGAATAGGCCGTGGCAAGCTGTTGACAGAATTGTCGCGATATCCACTAGATATGGTGGTCACGGTCTCTCGAGTCGCAAGATCGAGAGCTAAGAGGGAAGCCGGTGCGAAACCGGCGCTGCCCCCGCAACTGTCAGCGGCGAGTACTTGTCCAGACTATCAGTCACTGAGGCCGCCAGGCCTTGGGAAGACGGGACAAGAGCGATGACCCGCGAGCCAGGAGACCTGCCGCGACAGCAGAATCGTCCTCGGGCGGGGTGTCCCGGTGGATCGCTTGGTCATGTCTGCGGGCGCTCGTCGCTGCGACATTCTCCGTTGCGACTCCGCCTGGCCTTTGCCCCCTACAGATTGGGGTTTGAAAGCCGATGTCCCTCGCGACCGATACCATCCGCCCTGAGACGTTCAGCCCGATCGCATCGCAAGGCAGCGATGCGCGATCGACCGCGGAACCGGGCTACCAGGTGATCCGCCGCAACGGCAGCGTCACCCCGTTCGACGCCTCCAAGATCAGCGTCGCTCTGACCAAGGCCTTTCTGGCGGTCGAGGGCAGCAGCGCCGCTGCCTCGCGCCGAATCCACGACATCGTCGCGGAGTTGACCCAGCAGATCGTCGCCGGGCTGACGCGGCGCGCCGATGCCGGCCGTACCTTCCATATCGAGGATGTGCAGGATCAGGTCGAACTCGCGCTGATGCGCAGCGAACACCACAAGGTCGCCCGCGCCTATGTGCTCTACCGCGAGGAACGAGCCCAGGAACGGGCCCGCGCCAAGGCGGAAGCGAAGCCTGTGGTCGCCTCCGCGCCGGTGCTGCGCATGAAGGCAGCCGACGGCGCGCTCGTGCCGCTCGATGGGGCTCGCCTCGCCACGGTCATTCGCGAAGCCTGCGCCGGGCTCGACGGCGTCTCGGCTGAAGCCGTGCTGAGCGAAGCGCAGCGCAACCTCTATGACGGCATCAGTCAGGATGAGCTGGCGCAGGCGCCGATCCTGGCTGCGCGCACCCTGGTCGAGACCGAGCCGAACTATTCCAAGGTCTCGGCTCGCCTCCTGCTCGACAAGCTCCGCCGCGAGGCGCTGAGCTTCGTCTCCGGTCGTCCGGAACAGGCGACTCAGGCAGAAATGTCAGTACGTTACGGCGACTATCTCCACGCCTATGTGAAGACCGGCATCGCCAACGAGCTGCTCGATCCCGAGCTTGGACGCTTCGATCTCGCCCGCCTTGCGGCTGCGCTCAAGCCGGAGCGCGACCTCCAGTTCGATTATCTCGGCTTCCAGACGCTCTATGACCGCTATTTCCTGCATGTCCGAGGCAATCGCTTCGAGCTGCCGCAGGCCTTCTTCATGCGTGTCGCGATGGGTTTGGCGATCCGCGAGATCGACCGCGAGGCCCGGGCGATCGCCTTCTACGACCTGCTCTCCTCCTTCGACTTCATGGCCTCGACGCCGACCCTGTTCAACGCAGGAACCCTCAGGCCGCAGCTCTCCTCCTGCTTCCTGACCACGGTGCCGGACGATCTCGACGGCATCTTCAAAGCGGTGAAGGACAACGCCCTGCTGGCCAAATATTCCGGCGGGCTGGGCAATGACTGGACGCCTGTGCGTGGCCTTGGCGCTCATATCAAGGGCACCAATGGCGAGAGCCAGGGCATCGTGCCGTTCCTCAAGGTCGCCAACGACACCGCGATCGCCGTCAACCAGGGTGGCAAGCGCAAGGGCGCGGTCTGCGCCTATCTCGAAACCTGGCATGTCGACATCGAGGAGTTCCTCGATCTGCGCAAGAACACCGGCGACGACCGCCGCCGTACCCATGACATGAACACGGCGAACTGGATCCCCGACCTGTTCATGCAGCGCGTCGCCGCCGGAGGCCAGTGGACGCTGTTCTCGCCCGACGAGACGCCCGACCTTCACGATCTCTACGGCAAGCCGTTCAAGGCGGCCTATGAGGCCTATGAAGCCAAGGCCGAGCGCGGCGAGATCAAGGTGTTCAAGCGCCTCAACGCGCTCGATCTCTGGCGCAAGATGCTGACCATGCTGTTCGAAACCGGCCATCCCTGGATGACCTTCAAGGATGCCTGCAACCTGCGCTCGCCGCAGCAGCATGCCGGCGTGGTGCATTCCTCGAACCTGTGCACCGAGATCACGCTGAACACCTCGGCCGACGAGGTCGCCGTCTGCAATCTGGGCTCGATCAACCTGGCAGCCCATGTGACGGCGGGCGGGCTCGACCGGGCCRGGCTCGGCAAGACGGTCGCGACCGCGATGCGGATGCTCGACAACGTCATCGACATCAATTTCTACACGATCCCCGAGGCACGCCGCTCGAACCTGCGCCACCGCCCGGTCGGCCTCGGCATCATGGGCTTCCAGGATGCGCTGCAGACCTTGCGCCTGCCCGCGGCGTCCGAGGGTGCCGTAGCCTTCGCCGACACCTCGATGGAGGCGATCAGCTGGTTTGCGATCTCGGCCTCGGTCGATCTTGCCGCCGAGCGCGGTCGCTACCCGAGCTTCGAAGGCTCGCTCTGGTCGAAGGGCATCCTGCCGATCGACTCGCTCGACATCCTCTCGGAGGCCCGCGACGGCGATGTCGAGCTCGATCGTTCGACGACGCTGGACTGGGACAGCCTGCGCGAGCGGGTGAAGACCACCGGCATGCGCAACTCGAACTGCATGGCGATCGCCCCTACCGCAACGATCTCCAACATCGTCGGTGTCTCGCAGTCGATCGAGCCGTCCTATAGCCAGCTCTACGTCAAGGCGAACATGTCGGGCGACTTCACGGTCGTGAATGCCGACCTCGTCCGCGATCTCAAGGCGCGCGATCTCTGGGACGAGGTCATGGTCTCGGACCTGAAATACTACGACGGAAAGGTCAGTCAGATCGACCGCGTCCCCGACGATCTCAAGGCGCTCTACGCAACCTCCTTCGAGATCGAGACAAGCTGGCTGATCCGCGCCGCCGCACGCCGTCAGAAATGGATCGACCAGGGCCAGTCGCTCAATCTCTACATGGCGCAGCCTTCCGGCAGGAAGCTCGACGAGGCCTATCGCCTCGCCTGGCGGCTCGGCCTGAAGACGACCTATTACCTGCGCGCGCTCTCGGCGACCCATGTCGAGAAGTCGACGCTGAAGGGCACTGACGGCAAGCTCAACGCGGTGTCGGCAACGGTCCCCGTCGCGTCCAAGCCGATCCTCGTCGACATCCCGCTCGACAATGGCATGGCCGTGCCGAACGCCTGCTCGATCGACGATCCGACCTGCGAAGCCTGCCAGTGAGGCAGCGGCGGCATCCACGCTCGCCTTCGCGGCGCGCATGGATGCCCGGCCCTGCCCGATAGCGAACGATACGGACGGCCGGGGCAGACCCGGCCATGACATTCAGACCCGATTGGATATTCATCATGCTCGACTGGTCAGACAGCAAGCCTGCCACCGCCCTCGATCTCAATCCGGCCGCGCCCGGCGGAACCTCTGCCGATGCCACCGGCCTCGGCGAGATCGATCGCTCCGGCGGCCGCGTCAGCGTCGACGAGAAGCGGATGATCAACTGCCGCGCCGATGTGAACCAGCTCCTGCCGCTCAAGTACAAATGGGCCTGGGAGAAATACCTCGCCGGCTGCAACAATCACTGGATGCCGACAGAGGTCTCGATGCAGGCCGATATCGCTCTGTGGAAGTCGAAGGACGGGCTGACCGAGGACGAGCGCCGCACGATCAAGCGCAATCTCGGCTTCTTCGCGGCCTCGGAAAGCCTCGTCGCCAACAACATCGTGCTCGCGATCTACCGTCATCTCACCAATCCGGAATGCCGGCAGTACCTGCTGCGCCAGGCTTTCGAGGAGGCGGTGCACACCCACACCTTCCAGTACATCGTCGAGAGTCTCGGCCTCGACGAGGGCGAACTCTTCAACATGTATCGCGAGGTGCCCTCGATCACCGACAAAGCGGCCTGGGCCCTGAAGCACACCCAGCATCTCGACGATCCCGATTTCGAGACCGGCACGCCCGAGGCCGATCAGGCCTTCCTGCGCGACCTCGTCGCCTTCTACGTGATCTTCGAGGGCATGTGGTTCTATACCGGCTTCGCCCAGATCCTGTCGCTCGGCCGACGCAACAAGATGGTCGGCATCGCCGAGCAGTACCAGTACATCCTGCGCGACGAGAGCATTCACCTGAATTTCGGCATCGACGTGATCAACCAGATCAAGATCGAGAACCCGCATCTCTGGACCAAGGCCTTCCAGGACGAGCTGCGCGGCATGATCCGCGACGCTGCCGAACTCGAGGCCGCCTATGGCCGGGACACCATGCCGCGCGGCTTCCTCGGCCTGAATGCTGCGCTCTGCGAGCAGTACATGCATTTCATCGCCAACCGCCGTTGCGCGCAGCTCGGCCTCGCGCCGGTCTTCGCGGAAACGGAAAACCCGTTCCCCTGGATGAGCGAGGCGATGGACCTGAAGAAGGAGAAGAACTTCTTCGAGACCCGCGTCATCGAATACCAGAACGGCGGCGCCCTGAGCTGGGAGTGAGCCGAGAAGGATGGAGCCGTCTCGCTGCAGGGCTCCATCAGCAGGCGGTGTGGTCGGTGCCTGCGGCTTGACGCCGCCTTGGGCCCCTCTATGGTCGGCCGCGATCAAGGTTCCTCGGGTCCAGGCCCGAAGCTAAGAGGGAATTCGGTGAGGCGCCCTGCGCCGAATCCGAGGCTGCCCCCGCAACTGTAAGCGGCGAGCTCTTCTCCCAACGTCCACTGGCGCTCTCACGCCGGGAAGGCCGGGCGAAGCCAGCGCTGACCCGCGAGCCAGGAGACCTGCCCTGATCGCAGAAGCGTCTTTCGGGCGGGGTGTCCGGGGGGATTTGCGTCGGCGGCAGGTCGTAGACCCGCACCCCCGAACCGATCCGCTCAAGCTCCCGGCTCGTCATCTCGGGGAGCGATGAATTCCATGTCCATGATGCCGAACCACGCGGTCGCAGCCGCGGCAGAGCGCTTGACGCAGACTCGTCGAGCAGTCTATCAAAATTGTAATATTGTTGCATTACAGGATCGGCCGTGCGAGGCCCCCGAGCCTCGCGACGCATGCCGCCGCTCGACGCTATCGGAGACTTCAATGCGCAGCGCCGCACGCCTTTCTTGCCTTTCGTTCGTCGCAGCCATCGGCATGTCGATGTCCGGAGCGGCCTTGGCCGCGCCGACGCAGTATCCGCTGACGCTAGAGAATTGCCGGGAGACGATAACGTTCAACCAGGCGCCAAAGCGCGTCGTGGCGGTCGGACAGACGCAGACCGAGATCCTCTACGCGCTCGGGCTCGGCGACAAGGTCGTGGGCACAGCCGTGTGGTTCAGCCCTGTCGCGAAGCCCTATGAGGCGGTCAACGCCAAGGTGAAGCGGCTTGCCGACAACGATCCGAGTTTCGAGGCCGTCGTCGCCCAGGAACCCGACCTCGTGACTGCGATGTTCGAATGGCATATCGGCCCCAACGGCATCGTCGGCAAGCGCGACCAGTTTGCGAAGCTGAAGGTGCCGACCTATGTCTCGCCCACCGACTGCGTCGGAAAGGACAATTCCGGGCCGGGCGACGGCGTCCGCACGCAGATGTTCACGATGGATCTCGTCTACCGCAATGTTCGCGAGTTCGGGCAGATCTTCGACGTCTCCGATCGCGCCGAGGCGCTGGTCGCCGAATTGAAGGCCCGCGAGGACAAGGCGGTCGCTTCTGTGGCCGGTATCAAGCCGCAGGATGTCCCCGTCGTGGTCTGGTTCTCCAGCAAGGACATCAAGGGCGACGCCTTCCTGGCCGGCAAGAATGGCGTGCCTGCCTATATCCTGTCGAAACTCGGCGCCCGGAACGTCATCACCACCAACGAGGAATGGCCGCTGGTTGGTTGGGAGACCGTCGCTTCCGCCAACCCTGCCGTCATCGTCGTGGTCAAGATGGATCGCCGGCGTTTCCCAGCAGATGACATCAATCTCAAGCTCGACTTCCTCAAGACCGACGCGGTTGCGAGCAAGCTCGACGCCAGCCGGCAGCAGCGGATCGTGATCATGGATGTCGGCGCGACCAGGGCCGGGCTTGATACGATCGACGGCATCGAGGCGCTGGCCAACGGCATCAAGAGCTTCGGCCTCACCAAGTGAGCCATGGAGTGGTTCGGCCCAACTGGTTGGCGAGGGGCTCAGTAGCGATCCTCGCCTTCGTCCTGATGATACTCGCGATCGCGCTCGCCGTGACAATCGGCGAAATGTCGATCCCGCTTGCCACGGTCTTCAGGGCCCTGGGCAACGGGTTGTTCGATCTCGACTACCCCGTGAGCGCGATCCAGCAGGGCGTCATCTTCGACTACCGGTTGAGCCGGGCTGTGGTGGCGGCCCTCTGCGGAGGAGCGCTCGCGCTTTCGGGCGCAATCCTGCAGGCGCTGCTGCGCAATCCGCTCGCAGAGCCCTATATCCTCGGTATCTCGGCCGGAGCCTCGACGGGTGCGGTCGCGGTGATGATCCTGGGCTTCGGCGGTGCTGCGCTCAGCATATCTGGCGGTGCCTTCCTCGGCGCCATTGCTGCGCTCGTCATCGTTGCCTTGCTCGCCGCAGGGGCCGGTGGCGCGACCGACCGCGTGATCCTCGCAGGCGTCGCCGGATCGCAGCTGTTCAATGCGGCGACCGCGACGATCGTCACCACGCTGGCCAGTGCCGAACAGGCCCGCGGCGTGATGTTCTGGCTTCTCGGTAATTTCGGGGGGGTGCGCTGGCCCGATGTCTGGCTCGCTACGCCAGTGGCCTTCGCGGGCTTCGCTGTCTGCATCTTTCATACGAAGGCGCTCGATGCGTTCGCCTTCGGCGCGGATGCCGCGGCCGCGTTGGGCGTGGCGGTGACCCGCGTGCGCATCGTGCTGTTCGTGACGACGGCTGTGATGACAGCGACCATGGTCAGTATCGTCGGCACGATCGGGTTCGTCGGTCTCGTCATACCCCACGCCGCGCGCTTCCTGACGGGCCCAGCCCATGCCCGGCTGCTCCCGGCATGCCTGATCATCGGTGCAGTCTTCATGATTCTTGCCGACATCCTGTCGCGGACGCTGGTGCCGCAGCAGATTCTGCCGATCGGCGTCGTGACGGCGCTGTTCGGCGCCCCGGCTTTCGCCTTCATACTCTATCGCGCGAGGCGACCGGCATGACGCTGGCCGCGCGCGACGTCCGTTGGAGCGCCGGAGGGCGCGTGATCGTGGACGGCGTGACGCTGCACGCCGAACCGGGAAAGATCCTCGGTCTCATCGGCCCCAACGGTTCGGGAAAGTCGAGCCTGTTGAGGCTGCTGTGCCGCCTGCGCAAGGTCGCAAGCGGCGTGGTGACGCTGGACGACCGCGAGATCGGCACCTTGTCGCGGCACGACCTCGCCCGGCGCCTGGCCTTTGTCGAGCAGCAGGCGACGACTGAAATCCAGCTCTCTGTGTGCGACGTCGTCAGACTCGGACGGACCCCGCATCGCGGCGCACTCACGTCCTGGACAGCGGCCGACGAAGACGCGGTCGAGGCCGCGCTGGCACGCGTCGATATGGCCGATCGACATGACCAGTTCTGGCATACGCTATCGGGCGGAGAGCGCCAGCGCGTCCACATCGCGCGCGCACTCGCGCAAATGCCGAGTGAACTTATCCTCGACGAGCCGACCAACCATCTCGATATCCAGCACCAACTCTCGATCCTGACCCTGATCAGGCGCCTGGGTATCACCTGCATCATGGCCTTGCATGATCTCAACCTGGCATCGCTTTTCTGCGACGAGATCGCCGTGCTGCATGAGGGCAAGCTGGTCGATGCCGGGACGCCGGAAACCGTGATGACCGAAGCGCTGATCCAGCATGTCTTCGGTGTCGCGGTCTCCATCCGCCGCGCCGCATCGGGCCGAAGGCATATCGAGTATCTGATCGAACCCTTTTGAGGCGGGAAAGCCATGACGATGCAGCGAAGCGTTGGGGCCGGCGTCACCGACTACTGGAACGCCCGTGCCCCCAAATTTGATGGTGCTGCCTCCCATGTCGCCCAGAGCGAGCTCTGGCGGGCCGTGCTTGAGGCCGCCTTCCAGGCGGATGGCCCCAAGGACGTTGTCGATCTCGGGACCGGGACGGGCGCTTGCGCCCTCCTCGCCGCGTCGCTGGGGCATCGCGTCCGCGCCTGCGACGGGTCTGCGAACATGCTGGCGGTCGCCCGTGCGGCGGCTCGGCAAGCCGGCCTCGGCATTGCGTTTCAGGACGCCACGATCGAAGCGGCCGAGATTACCGATGCGTCGGCCGATATCGTCACGCTCCGCAATGTCCTCTGGACGCTCGAGCGCCCCAGTGAAGGGTTGCTGCAGGCCCACCGCATTCTGCGGCCGGGCGGTCTCGTGCTCGTGTCCGACGGGTTGTGGTCGGTGGCTCCTGAATATCGTTCCACCTATCCAGAGGAGCTTGCCGCACGCCTACCCCTGCATGATGGCTTGACGGAAGCCGCAGCACAGGACCTGCTCGCGCAAGCTGGGTTCTCCGGGGTCAGATGCTGGCAGCACCTGTTCCCCGCTTCTCCCTACCCGGGAAATGTCCCCGTCTTCGTCCTGACTGCCCGCTCACTCGCTGGCTAGCCGCGCAGGCTTCAGCTCATCAATCGAGCGGGCCTCAAGCCGCGCAGGCTATTGCCCAGGAACCAGTGCCCGGCCCGAGCGAGATCTCCCGGGCGCAGTTGCCGCTCAACGGCCCGTCCGCTCTCGATCAGGGTCTGGCGCAGCACGCCCGGCAAGAGACCATCGGACAGGGGCGGTGTGAGCAGGATTCCGTCCCGCTCGACGAAGATGTTGCTGCGCGTTGCTTCGGTGACAAAGCCTGCGCGGTTCTGGAAGACGGCTTCATCGGCCCCGCAATCGACGGCTGCCGCAAATGCGGTCTCGTAGATACGACGGCGCGTTGTCTTGTACCGCAGGAATGGGTCGCCTGCGTCGGCCCTTGCGGCGGCGAGGACGACCTCGAGAGGCCGGTCCGGCTCGGCAGCGAGCACTGGTGCGGCGATATCGAGCACGCCGTTGCGATGGAGTTCGAGGCGGATACGGCGCAGCCCTTGCGGCGCAAAGGTCTCGACCAGCGCAGCAAGACGCGTTTCCGCCTCGTCGCGGTCGAAGCGGAAGCCGAGCGCCTTTGCCGAACGGTCGAGGCGGTCGAGATGCAGGGGCAGCCGTGCAAAACCGGTTTCGTGCAACCAGCCCAGCGTTTCGATCAGTCCGTATTCCTCGGCCAGGTCGGTCAGGACACGGGCCTTGAGCAGGCATTCGGAATACTCGTCCGCAGCACGCGAATCCGTGACGATGCCGCCGCCAACGCCATAGCGGCCGGCACCGCCCGGAAAGATCGTTGCCGTGCGGATTGCGACATTGAAGCGAAGATCGCCATCGGGCGAGATTTGCCCGATCGAACCGGTATAGAGATCGCGCGCGCCGTCCTCGAGTTCGCGGATGATCTCCATCGCACGCAGCTTCGGCGCGCCTGTGATCGAGCCGCAGGGGAAGACAGCCCGCAGCAGGTCTTCGAGCGAGAGGCCGGGGCGCAACCTGGATGTCACCGTCGACGTCAGCGTGTGAAATGTCGGATAGGTCTCGACCTGGAAGAGGCTTGGCACTTCGACCGACCCCATGGCGCTGATCCGTCCGAGATCGTTGCGCAGCAGGTCGACGATCATCAGGTTCTCGGCGCGTTGCTTGGGGTCGGCCTGCAACTCTTCCATAGCGGCGCGCTCCGCTGCCGGTCCGTCGCGTCGCGGTGCTGTTCCCTTCATCGGGCGCGTCGTCGCACGCCCCGATTCGACCTCAAGAAAGAGCTCCGGCGAAACCGACAGGATGCTCGCATCGTCGATGGTAACGATACCGCCATGCGCCACGGGCTGGCTCGACCGCAAGGCGGCATAGAGCGCGAGCGGATCGCCGTCGTAGCGAAAGTCGATCGGAAAGGTCAGGTTGATCTGGTAGGCGTCGCCGGCGTGAAGATAGTCCAGGACACGCTGGATCTTGGCCGCGTGCGCTGGTGCATCGAGCTGCGGACGAACAGTGCCGAGCGGCGGCGGAGGTCCCAGTGCTCCAAAGGCCTGGTCCAGCTGCGCGGCAGGGAGCTGCAGCGGCGCCCGAAACAGCCCGAACCACAGCAGGGGAAGCGCCCTCGCCTGCGGCATCGACGCGACGAGGCGAGGCTCGAAGGCGTATCCCAGCTCATAGCTCAGGAAGCCGGCGGCATGCAGCCCCCGGGACAGGCCGTCTTCGATTCTACCGAGCGCAGACGAGATCTCCTCGGTATGGTCGCATCGAACGACCTCGACCGGCTCACAGTAGAGCTGGGCCGACGCGGCTGCCGCGAGCCGGTCCTCCAGCAGTACGAACGGGCGCCGCGTCGTGAGCATGGTGTCGATGGTAGGCGGCATCGGCGGCGTGGTTTCTGATTGGAGTATAGAGGCTGCGCTCGAAGCGGCTTCGTGGATCGTGGCGATGCCTCGCTCCGATGGCAGCCTGGAATTGTAGGCCCGATCGCGCCCCGCCGTGAGCCCGACGAGAGCCGAGCCGAATGCTCGGCGAGCGATGGCCAGGGAGCTCCGCTGCCAGCTCAGCTCCGCAGGCCGGGAGCCTCCTGGCCCGTGCTCGCGACGTATTCCGTATAGCCGCCACCATAGGTGTGAACGCCCTCGGGGGTCAGTTCGAGAACCCGGTTGGACAGTGCGGCGAGGAAATGGCGGTCGTGCGAGACGAACAGCATGGTCCCCTCGTATTGCGCCAAGGCCGTGATGAGCATCTCCTTCGTCGCGATATCCAGGTGGTTGGTGGGCTCGTCCAGCACCAGGAAGTTCGGCGGATCGTAGAGCATCTTCGCCATCACCAGCCGGGCCTTCTCGCCACCGGACAACACCCTGCACCGCTTCTCGACATCGTCGCCGGAAAAGCCGAAACAGCCGGCCAGTGCTCGCAGCGAGCCCTGCCCCGCCTGGGGAAACGAGTCTTCGAGCGACTGGAACACGGTGGCGTCACCGTTCAGCACCTCCATGGCGTGCTGGGCGAAGTAACCCAGCTTGATGGTGCCGCCCAGCGCGACCGTGCCGTCGTCCGGCTCGGTGGCCCCTGTCACCAGCTTCAACAGCGTCGATTTGCCGGCGCCGTTGATGCCCATCACGCACCAGCGCTCCTTGCGGCGAACCTGGAAATCGAGCCCGTCATAGATGCTGCGGCTGCCGTAGCGCTTGTGCACGTTCTTCAGGGTGACCACATCCTCGCCGGAGCGCGGTGCTGGCAGGAATTCGAACTGGACTGTCTGGCGGCGCTTGGGGGGCTCGACCCTGTCGATCTTCTCCAGTTTCTTCACGCGGCTTTGCACCTGCGCGGCATGCGAGGCGCGTGCCTTGAAGCGCTCGATGAAGTTGATCTCCTTGGCGAGCATCGCCTGCTGGCGCTCGAACTGGGCCTGCTGCTGCTTCTCGCTGAGCGCGCGCTGGTGCTGGTAGAACTCGTAATCGCCCGAATAGGTCGTCAGCGCCCCGCCATCGATCTCGACGATCTTGTCGACGATCCGGTTCATGAACTCGCGGTCATGCGAAGTCATGAGCAGTGCGCCATCATAGCCCTTCAGGAAGGCCTCGAGCCAGATCAGGCTCTCCAGGTCGAGATGGTTGCTCGGCTCGTCGAGCAGCATGGCGTCAGGGCGCATGAGCAGGATCCTGGCCAGCGCGACGCGCATCTTCCAGCCTCCGGAGAGAGCGCCGACATCGCCGTCCATCATCTCCTGGCTGAATCCGAGGCCGGCGAGTACCTCGCGCGCCCGCCCATCCATGGCGTAGCCGTCGAGCTCCTCGAACCGCCCCTGGACCTCGCCATAGCGCGTGATGATCTCGTCCATCTCGTCCGCGCGGGCGGGATCGGCCATGGCGGTCTCGAGCTCCTTCAGCTCGGTCGCAACGGCGCTGACCGGGCCCGCCCCGTCCATGACCTCGGAGACGGCGCTGCGGCCGGACATGTCGCCGACGTCCTGGCTGAAATAGCCGATGGTCACGCCGCGATCGACGGCCACGAGGCCCTCGTCGGGCGCCTCCTGCCCCGTGATCATGCGGAAGAGCGTTGTCTTGCCGGCGCCGTTGGGGCCGACAAGGCCAACCTTCTCGCCCTTCTGGAGCGCTGCGGATGCCTCGATGAAGACAATCTGCTTGCCGTTCTGCTTGCCGATGTTCTCGAGACGAATCATGCTTCTACAGGACCAAATTTCAGGGAGGTCCCGCGCCTTTAAGCCATGGGCCGCGCCCACGGAAGGGTTTGCCTGCAATTCATTCAGCTCTTGCCGAGGATCTTCAGCGTGCCGCCAGCCAGACCTTGGCGGCGGCCGCATCGGCCTCCGATAGCTCATGTCCAGCTGGGATCACTTGCGCCTCGACCTGGGCGCCGGCTTGCCTCAGCCGCGCTTCCAGCTCCGCTGCATGCACACCAAAGGGATCGGAAGCCCCGGCCAGGATCAGGATATCCGCCCCCGCAAGATCGGTCTCCTGCGGCAGTTCGAGCACGTTCATCGCGCGCAGCAGGATGGCCCGGCGGATCAGGCCGGGATGGATCTGCAACATCGCGGCAAGGAAGTTCGCGCCGTTGGAATAGCCGAGATAAATCGTGCGTGCCGGATCCAGCCCGTAACCCTTTGTCGCACTCTCGACGAAGGCCGCGAAGGCGGCGGCCTCGGCACGAATATCGGCCTGGTCGAATTCGGTCGGCGACGATCGGCGAAACCAGCGTGCTGTGCCCTCCTCCGTGCTGCGTCCACGCACGCCGAGCAAGGTCCCTTCCGGCGCGATCCGGTGCGCCAGCGGCATCAGATCCGCCTCGTTGCCGCCGGTGCCATGGAGCAGCACGAGAGTGCTGCCGTCCGTCGTTGCGGGCACATGGAAACGGTGCACGAAGGGCAGATCGCGATAGGTCATGCGCGGTTCTCCCGGCAGGGAGAATTGCGGCAGCACGACACGGATCTCGGAAGCCCGGCTGCCATCGGATGGAGGAACCATCAGGCTGGTTCCAAGCCTGTCCTCGGGCTCGTCGACCGTAAATCCCGGGCCGTCGCTCGCCAGTTCGATCAGGGTGCCGCCGGGTTCGCGGACATAGAGAGAGGTGAAGTATTTTCTGTCGTGAAGCGTGGTGACCGAGGAATTGAGGCGTGCCAGAGAACTTTCGATGGCCTTCACTGCGGCCTCGTCCCTCGCCCGGAAGGCGACATGGTCCGCGATGCCCGTGCCTGGAGCTCCGGGCCAGAACCCGCCGGCATCGCGGATATCGATGACGTCGCCACTATCGGACACCATGCGCTGAACAGCGGTCGTGGCCGCGGCCGGCCGGTAGCCGAAGCGTGCGACGAAGGCGGCCGTTTCCTCCCGCGTTTCAGACAGAATGGTTGCGCCGCGGACCCGGCGGATCGCATCCTCGGGGGCGATCCCGGGCGCCTGCCATGGCGCCGCAGCCGCCATATCCGTACCCACGAGCTTCACGATCACCCCGTCGGCGTCGCGCAAACGCAAGACGGGCTCGCCGAATTCCTGCTTCGGTCCCTCAGTGGGCACACGCTGCGTCAGTGCCCGCGTCAGCCAGAAGCCGATGCTCGCCGGTGGCACGGCCAGCGCGATCTCGCTCACCTGCCCATGTCCGACCCGACCTGGCGAGCCGTCCTGCCAGACGAGAAAGGTGACCAGCGAGCCAGGCGAACCCAGGCGGTCGCCGTAGAACATGTGGAGTTGCTCCGCATCCTCGTAGCCGCCGGTCTGCTTGACGAGGCGCAGGCCGAGGAAGCCGACATAGAAATCGACATTGGCCTGCGCATCGCGGGTGATCAGCGTGAGGTGGTGGATGCCTCCGGTCATGTCGTCTCCTCAGACAGGTCCCGCCTCGGCCATAAGATAAGCTCAGGCTTGCAAGCGCGCGCTTTATGGAGCCGCGCGGCGATAGGCGAAGTAGCGCCCTTCCGGGATCCCATCGGGGAGCRAAACGGCAACCAGTGCAGGATGCTCAAGATCGGAGCCGCTGATGATGAGTGCATCGTCCTGCGCGAGTGCGGCAACATGCTCCGGCAACCAGGCCAGATGGACACGGTCGCGTTCCGACACACCTGTTGTGGCGTCGACATGGATCAGGGCGGCACTGCGGCCATGGCGCTCCACGAAGTCCGGTAGCGTCTTTGCCATGTCGCCGAGCACCAGCGCGCTCTCCGGAGGCATCGAACGCGGATTGGCCATGGCCTCACGGTCGAAGGCATAGATCTCCCGCTTCGGCAGGATTTCGCGCAGATGATCGTATGTCCGGCCATTGCCGAGGCCAAGCTCGAGCACGAGCCCATTGCGGTTGGTGACGGACTCTGCCGCCCAGTCGAGGATGCGGCGCTGGGCTTCGAGGCGGCGGATAAAACTGTCGAGGCGGCTCATGAAAAGCGTCTGTCTCCGGCATCGGCGCAATCGCAATTGCGGGCTTCGCATCGGCCAAATGGCTTGCTTGTCATTTGCTGCGGCCGATGCCCTAATCCATTTAGATGCATACAGAATGCCGCAATGGCATCGCGTCAATGGCCATCAAGAGCCTGGTTTCGTTTCAGGGAGGACGAGCATTCATGATCAAGTCTAGCTGGCTCATCGCGCTTGCGGTATCCGCGGGTTTCGGCGTGGCGGCCACTGCTCCGGCGCAGGCCCAGGCCTGGCCGCAGAAACCCATCACCTTCATCGTGCCATTSCCGGCCGGCGGCGGCACCGATGCCTTTGCCAGGCCGATCGCCGCCCAGCTCGAGCAGCAGCTCGGGCAGCGCATCATCATCGACAATCGTGGTGGCGCCGGCGGCACGGTGGGCGCTTCGGCAGCGGCGCGGATGGCTCCGGACGGCTACACCTTCTTTGTCGGAGCCGCGCATCATGCGATTGCGCCTGCGCTCTATCCGAAGCTCGACTACAATATCCAGACCGATTTTGTTCCGGTCGGCGTCATCGCCCAGCCGCCCCAGGTCGTCGTCGTCCATCCGGGCAAGGTCCAGGCCAAGACGCTGGCCGAGCTGATCGACTACGCCAGGAAAAATCCCGACAAACTCAACTACGCATCAGCCGGAAACGGCACGACGCACCATCTTGCAGGTGAGCTCTTCAAGCTCGTCACCAAGACCAACCTGACCCATGTTCCCTACCGCGGCGCCGGACCGGCAATGCAGGATCTGGTCGCTGGCCAGGTCGATGTGATGTTCGACGGGCTTGGCTCCTCGGCCGCACAGGTGCAAAGCGGTGCGCTGCGTGCCCTGGCGGTCGCCGCCCCGGCGCGCTCGGATGCCATTCCCGACGTTCCGACCGCCAAGGAGGCCGGCCTTGACGGTTACGAGGTCGCGACCTGGTACGCCATCTGGGCGCCGAAGAACACGCCGGACGACATCGTGACGCGCATGCGCGGCGAGATCGAGAAGGCGCTGAAGGCTCCGATGATCACCGAGGCCTGGAAGAAGAACGGCTCCACGATTCCTGCGATCTACGGGGCCGATTTCGGCAAGTTCGTCACAGCTGAAGTGGCGCGCTGGGGCAAGGTCGTCGACGACGCCAAGATCAAGCTCGACTGAGGCGGCCTTCCCGGAAATGGCGTTCAGCCTTCGTCGCCCGCGCCGTCGATCACGGCGCGGGCGATTGTCATCGTAAAGCCAGCCCGGGCGAGCGCCGCGAGATCCTTCTGGCGGTTCTCGGCACGGTCCCTGCGGCTCCAGGGCCCAAGCCGCTTGCGTCGGGCGGCGATCCGCGCCGCAGCCAGTTCCTCATCCTCGGTGGCGCGGCTCACCTCCGCGACCAGCTCGCGTCCGACGCCTTTGGCCGCAAGTCGCGCGGCAACGGCGCGAGCGGACTGTCCCTTTCGGCGCAAGGTTGCCGCCCGTCCTTCCGCAAAGCGCTTGTCATCGACCAGCCCTGCCGCAACGCAGCGCGCTACCGTTTCATCGATGAGTGCGGCGAAGGATCGGGGTTCGTCGCCGTGGTGGCGGCAGCTCATCATCACCTTGCGCTGGAGGACCCGGTGCAACTGCCCGGCTGGGGCCGAGTAGCGTTCGAGGTAATGCATCGCCGCACGCTGCAGATAATCGGCACTGATCCGCCGTGGCGGTTTGCGCGGACTGGCGCTGCGCGGGGCGCCGGCCCCATTGGCACCGCTCATTCTAGTCCAGACCAGGTTTCGATCGTGCCGACTTGATCGATGAACGCCGGTCCTTGCTTTGCAGGCGGCGCTCCTTCGATGCCTTTGTCGGCTTGGTCGGCCGGCGTGTCTCGGGGCGGACCGCGGCCTCGCGGATCATGTCCAGCAGGCGCTCCAACGCCTCCTCACGATTGCGCTTCTGGCTCCTCTGCGCCTGGGCGACGATGACGATGACTCCGTCCTGCGTCAGCCTGCTGCCCGCGATCTTCATCAGCCGGATCGCCACATCATYCGGCAGGGACGGAGATCGGCGCGCATCGAATTTCAACTGGACCGCGCTCGATACCTTGTTGACATGCTGCCCTCCTGGCCCGGAGGAGCGCACGAAACTTTCCTCGAGCTCGCTCTCGTCGAGGGTAATGGACGGGGTGACTTGAATCATGGGAGGACGGTAGCTCAACCTCCGGAGAATTGCAGCGTTGAAGCCCTCTCGCGATATTGCCCGGCTGATCGAGATCATGGTGGCGCTAAGGGCGCCCGGCACCGGCTGCCCCTGGGATCTGGAGCAGGACTTTGCTTCGATCGCCCCTTACACGGTCGAGGAGGCCTATGAGGTCGCCGACGCGATCGCGCGCGGTGACAAGATCGATCTCAAGGACGAACTCGGGGATCTGCTGCTGCAGGTGGTCTTCCATTCGCGCATGGCCGAGGAAGAGGGCTCCTTCTCCTTTCCCGATGTGGTCGAGGCGATCACCAGCAAGCTGATCCGCCGCCACCCGCATGTCTTCGGCGATGCGCGAGACCTCTCGCCGGCCGAGGTCAAGGCGCTCTGGCACCGCATCAAGGCGCAGGAGAAGGCCGACAAGGCCGCAGCCCACCGCGCTGCCGGGCTGCCCGAGGCCAGCGAGGACAGGGGCGTTCTCGCCGGCGTTCCCCATACATTGCCCGCTCTCACCCGCGCCTGGAAGCTCCAGGCCAAGGCCTCGACCGTCGGATTCGACTGGAACGATGCCAGGCTCGTTCTGGACAAGATCCGCGAGGAAACGGCGGAGATCGAGGAGGCCCTTGCCGGCGGCAGCAAGGAGGCCATCCGGGAGGAGATCGGAGACCTGCTCTTCGTCGTCGCCAATCTGGCGCGTCATGTCGATGCCGACCCCGAAGGGTGCCTCAACGCGGCCAACACCAAGTTCGAACGCCGGTTCCGGGGGATCGAAAACGCCCTTGCCACCGAGGGCCGGGACGTGAAGGATGCGACGCTCGACGAACTGGAAGCGCTCTGGCAGGCGGTAAAGCGCATGGAAAAGGCGAAGGCCGGCGCTGGCTAGAGCGTCGGCCCGAGAGGTAGATTGCGGTTTTCGGGAAAGCCGATGCAAACACGGAAGGTCAGGTCACCGGACCCGATGTGATATCCGGTCCGGTAGTCTAACCTTGGCGTTCTGCCTGGGGAAAACGCGCCCCAAACGCCCCTTCCCGCTCGGGCGGGAGCCGCACGGTCAAGGCGAGGGCGCCGTCCTCCGCATCCTCGCGGCTGAGGACCTCGCCATTGGTGTGCAGCCAGGCAAGCGACTTGCCGTCGCCGGGCTCGAGCGTGAGCCGGTAGACCGGCCGGCTGCGCGCGATGCGGGTTTCGATCGCGTCGGTCAGGCGGTCAACGCCTTCGCCCGTCAAAGCTGAAACCAGGACGGGACGTGACGCAACCGGCCTGAGCTCTGCCAGCGCAAGCTGCCGGTCGTGCTCGTCTCCGACAAGCAGGTCGGCCTTGTTCCAGACCTCGACGACCCGCTGTCCATCATCGGGATCGATCCCGAGGTCCCTCAGGATGGCCTGCACATCGGCAGCCTGGGCCTGCGTATCGTCATGAGCGAGGTCACGCACATGCAGCAGCACATTGGCTTCGATCGCATCCTCAAGCGTGGCCCGGAAGGCCGCGATGAGCTGGGTCGGCAGGTCCGAGATGAACCCGACGGTGTCTGAGAGCATGATGCGGGCACCATGCGGCAGCTTGATTGCGCGCGCGGTCGGGTCGAGCGTCGCAAACGGCATGTCCTGGGCCAGGACGTCGGCCGAGGTCAGTCGATTGAACAGCGTCGACTTTCCAGCGTTGGTGTAGCCAACCAGCGCAACAACCGGGTAAGGCACGCGTTTCCGGCTGGCACGATGCAGTGAGCGAGTACGTTTCACTGTATCGAGATCGCGCTCGATCTTGGTCATCCGCTCCTGGATGACGCGCCGGTCGGCCTCGATCTGCGTCTCGCCGGGACCGCCAAGGAAGCCGAAGCCGCCACGCTGGCGTTCCAGGTGGGTCCAGGACCGCACCAGGCGGCTCTTCTGGTAATTGAGGTGGGCGAGTTCGACCTGCAGCGCGCCCTCCTTGGTGCGGGCGCGCCGTCCGAAGATCTCAAGGATCAGGCCGGTTCGGTCGATGACCTTGCAGCCCCAGGCCTTTTCAAGATTGCGCTGTTGCACCGGCGACAGCGCGCAATCCATCACGACGAGGCCGATCTCCTCGTTGGTGATGCGCTCGGCGATCTCTTCGACCTTGCCCTTGCCGAGATAGGTCGCCGGTCTCAGCGCCGTCAGCAGCGCAGAGATGGGCTCCACTACGAAAAGATCGATCGCAGCCGCAAGTCCCACCGCCTCGTCCAGCCGCGCGGCGAAGGAGCGTTGATTCGCATCCGCCGCCGCGCCGCGGCGCTGCAGGTAAGGGCCGATGACGAAGGCACGGGTATTGGCCGCGATGTCGCGCTCGATCTCGTCGAGCGGCTTCATCCCGGCCGGTACGTCGTCCGTGCCCGAGCGCCCTGCCACGGCCTCAGGCCTTGTCCGTTTCCTCAGGCTCGAAGAGCTGAACCGGATGGCCGGGCATAATGGTCGAGATGGCATGCTTGTAGACGAGCTGCGAATGTCCGTCGCGACGGAGCAGCACGCAGAAATTGTCGAACCAGGTGACGACGCCCTGCAGCTTCACGCCGTTGACGAGGAAAATCGTCAGCGGAATTTTCTGCTTGCGGACGTGGTTGAGGAAGGTGTCCTGAAGGTTTTGAGCCCGCTCTGCGGCCATGTTCAGCCCCTGTTGTTGGGATCGCGCTTCGGGTTGCGTTGGCGATCCAATTCGTTCCGTTCAGCGTCCGGCCGAGCGCCGGGGCATTTCGGAACACCGATAAGGTCATTAGACCGCGTGCATATGCTGCAATGCAAGTGGTTCGACAGGCATGCGCAGCAGATAGTCCTGCGTTCGACGCAGGCGCACATGCAGATCGCGCCTGCCTCTCCGTCAGCCGACCCCGAGMGACTTCAGCTTGCGGTGCAGGGCTGAGCGCTCCATGCCGATAAATTCGGCCGTGCGTGAGATATTTCCGGAGAAGCGAGCGATCTGTGCGATCAGATACTCGCGCTCGAAAATCTCGCGCGCATCGCGCAGTGGCAGGCTCATCAAGCGTTCGCCGCCAGACCCCGACGGCGTCGTCGGGACCATGGCGCCCACCTCGGCGGGCAGCATCTCGATGGTGATGTCGGCGCTCGGATCCCCCTTGGTCAGAATCATCAGCCGTTCGACATTGTTGCGCAGTTCGCGGACGTTACCAGGCCATTCATGCGACTGCAGAACCGCCATCGCGTCGCCGCCGATTCTGCGCTTCGGCAGGCCGGTCGCGACCGAGATCTGGTCCATGAAGAACTCGATCAGTTCTGGCACGTCCTCGCGCCGCTCGGAGAGTGACGGCACGCGCACCGGCACCACGCTCAGCCGATGATAGAGATCCTCGCGGAAGCGCCCGTCGGCGATCAACTGGGCGAGATCGCGGCTGGTCGATGAAATGATGCGGACATCGACATGGACGCGCGTCGCGCCGCCGACGCGCTGAAAATTCTGATCGACGAGAACGCGCAGGATACGGTTCTGCGTCTCTCGCGGCATGTCGCCGATTTCGTCGATATAGAGCGAACCGCCGTGAGCTTCCTCGAGCGCCCCGACCCGGCGGGAACGGCCCTCCCCGCCCTCGACGCCAAAGAGCTCCTCCTCCATCGTTTCCGGCGTGATCGTCGCTGCGTTGATGACGATGAAGGGGCCGGTCGACCGGCTGGAGGCCTCGTGCAGGGTCCGGGCGGCCAGCTCCTTGCCGCATCCGGGCTCGCMGGTGATCAACACGCGCGCATTGGTGGGCGCGACGCGGTCGATGGTCTGGCGCAACTGGTTGACGACGGTCGACTTGCCGACGATCCGGCTTGCCTGCACCGAGCGCGTCTTCAGTTCGCGCACTTCGCGCCGCAGTCGCGACGCTTCGAGCGCGCGCTCGGCGACCAGGATCAGCCGGTCGGCCTTGAACGGCTTCTCGATGAAGTCATAGGCACCGCTCTTGATGGCGGACACCGCGGTCTCGATGTTGCCGTGACCGGAGATCATCACCACCGCAAGGTCCGGATGACTCTCCTTGATCAGGTCGAGCACCTGCAAGCCGTCGAGCCGGCTGCCCTGCAGCCAGATGTCGAGAAAGACCAGGTTCGGCCGGCGGGCCGCGATCGCCGCCAGAGCCTCGTCCGCCGATCCCGCCTTGCGCGTGCGGTAGCCCTCGTCCTCGAGCAGGCCGGAAACCAGTTCCCGGATGTCGACTTCGTCGTCTACGACCAGAATGTCAGCGCTCATTCCTGAGTTCCGTTCTGCTTGTTCATGGCGATATCGGCGGGCTTGCCACCGGCTTCGGCATCATCGGGTTGCTGCTCCGGCCCGGCTTGGGGGAACCAGAGCCTGACGCGCGCGCCGCGTCCGCCTTCATGGACGTCCGGTCGGTCGAGCAGTTCGATGCCCCCGCCATGGTCCTCGAGGATCTTGCCGACGATCGCGAGACCGAGCCCGGTGCCGCCCTCGCGTGTCGTCATATAGGGTTCTAGCAGCTTCTGGCGCTGATCGATGGGCAGGCCTTTGCCGTTATCGATGACGTCGATGATGATCAAGCCATCGTCGCGACGCTGGAAAGAGACATCGATCCTGCCGGGGCCGCGTTGGTCCATCGGCAAGGCTTCGATCGCTTCGGTGGCGTTCTTGATGACATTCGTGAGCGCCTGGGACATCAGCCGGCGGTCGAACTGCGCCAGAACAGGCTCCGCCGGCAGATCCTCCGACAGCGTCAGCTCCGGATTGCCGACACGCATCAGGAAGACGATCTGGCGCACCGTCTCGACGATGTCCTCACGCTCCAACGAGGGCTTCGGCATGCGCGCAAAGGAGGAGAACTCGTCGACCATGCGCCGGATATCCTCGACTTGGCGCACGATCGTCGCCGTGCATTGCTCGAAGATCTCTTTGTCGTCGACGATCACGCGCCCGAACTTGCGCCGGATGCGCTCGGCCGAGAGCTGGATTGGTGTCAGCGGATTCTTGATTTCATGGGCAATGCGCCGTGCGACGTCGGCCCAAGCCGCGGTGCGCTGCGCCGAGACCAGATCGGTTATGTCATCCAGCGTCACGACAAGACCTGCGCCAGCTCCCTCGCCTTCACGCACGGCGCGGACATTGACCATGCGGTCATGGCCGGCACGCGTGATCGCAATCTGACCGGAGCTTTGTCTCTGCCGATTATGCAGCGCTTCGGCAACGAATCCTGCGATTTCGGGGGCGACCTGACCGATCGGCTCGCCCAGCAAACGGCCGCCGGCGCCAAGCAGGATCTCCGCAGAGCGGTTCATGATGGTGATGTGGCCGTCGGCATCGAGGCCGAGCACGCCGGAGGATACACCCGACAGGACCGTTTCGGTGAAGCGCCGTCGTCGATCGATAACTTCGCTGGCCGTGACCAGCCCGTCGCGCTGCCGGCGCAGCTCCGCCGTCATCTTGTTGAAGGTTTCACCGAGATGGGCAAGGTCGCCCTCCGATCGTCGTATCGGGACCTGGACATAGAAATTGCCGCTGGAGACCTGGTCGGTCGCGTGGATCATGCGTCGGATCGGCGCCACGAGCCCGTTGGCGAAACTGAGTCCGATCCAGATCGCCGAAAGCAGCAGGATGACGGCGATCAGGGCATACATCGAGGCAAAGGCGATCTGCACGCCCTTCCGGCGTGCATCGATCGAGAGATACTCGACGGCGGCGCCACGGGCGACGGCCGGAAACTCGACGGCGAGCGGGTTCACCTCACGGGCGACATAGAGGAAAGCGTTGTCGTAGGTCGGCAGCTTGACCAGCGCGCCGAAGATGCGCCCGGTCGAGGGCAGCACACAGATCGGCTCGGGCGAGGATTGCGCATCCTCGAACGCGGCTTCATCGGGTTTTGGCGCATCGCGCAGCACATCGATATTCGCCCTGACAAGCACCGTCGCCGGCGGGCGCATGATCGTGGCGACCGGCACGCCGAGCGCCGTGGCACGGGCTGTCAGGAAGTTCTCGAACCATTTGCGGTCGGCATCGAAGGCAGGTTTCGCCCGCGTCAGATCGTCCGCCAGCACACGGATTTCGCGGCCGAGCGACTGGCACTGGCCCGCCGCATAGGCGTCGGCGACCTCTACCGATTTGAAGATGGCATCGCGCATCCGATCCGAGAACCAGGGCTCGAGGCCGCGTTCGATGGTAACGGTCGCGATCACCGCCACGAGCACCGCCGGCAAGGCGGCAATGATGCTGAACAGGCCGACGATGCGGACATGCAACCCGGCGGCCGCAGCCCCGGCACGCCTTGCCCGGATCAGCACCGCCGTCTCGAATGCGACGATGATCAGCAGCAGCAGGATCAGGAAGCCGTTGAGCACGAAGACGCCGATGACGACCTCGTGCACCGGCACGATGGGAGTCGCGCCGGACAGGACGAGGAACGTCACCAGTGCCGAGACGAGCGCGAACACGACGACGAGGGCCCCGAGCCAGCCCGAGACGCGTCGCGGCGTATCCTCGCCACGCGGCGTGATCCTGATATCGCTGATGGAGGCGGTCACTCTGTCTCAACAACTCCGCGAAAGCCGGACGCAAGGGTGCCCGGCTCGGCGCACTGATGCGCCGCCGCAACGGTGTTGTCAAAATATGACATATGAAAGGCAGGAAACCGCTGCCCCGCCTTACAAAGGCTCAGCGGGGCGAGCGGACCACCTGCATGTCGAGTTCCCGAATCTTCTTGCGCAGGGTGTTGCGATTGAGCCCGAGCAGCTCGGCTGCGCGGATCTGGTTGCCGCGGGTTGCGGCAAGCGCAGCGGCGATCAATGGCGGTTCGACCTCGCGCAAGATACGGTGATAGAGGCCGGGTGGCGGGATATTGTCGCCGAACCCTCCGAAATACTGACCGAGATGACGCTCGACCGAACCGGACAAGGTCTCCGCCCGCTCCGGCCCCGAGCTATGGGCGAAGCTCGAGGTTGCGGAGGCCGGCTGCAGTTCGGCCTCTACGATCGGTGCGGTGATCGTCTCCTGTGGATAGAGGGCAGCGAGGCGCCGGACGAGATTTTCCAGTTCGCGGACATTGCCCGGCCAGCGATAGCGCCGCATCACGTCCATCGCTTCCGAATCGATCTGCTTGCGCGGCAACCCTTCCTTCTCGACCAGCGAGAAGAAGTGCCGAACGAGATCCGGAATGTCTTCGACCCGCTCGCGCAGCGGCGGCAGCCTGATCGGCACGACGTTGAGCCGGAAGAACAGATCCTCGCGGAACAGTCCCTGCGCGATCGAGATACGCAAATCCTTGTTGGTCGCCGCCACGATCCGGACATTCGTCCTGATCGGCGTGCGTCCACCGACCGTCGTGTATTCGCCCTGCTGCAGCACTCGCAGGAGCCGCGTCTGGGCCTCCATCGGCATGTCACCGATTTCGTCGAGGAAGAGCGTGCCGCCCTCGGCTTGCTCGAAGCGGCCGGAAGAGCGGGTGAGTGCGCCGGTGAAGGCGCCCTTCTCATGGCCGAACAGTTCGGATTCGATCAGGTCCTTCGGAATGGCGGCCATGTTGATGGCGACGAAGGGACCGTTGCGGCGCTTGCCGTAATCGTGGAGCGCGCGGGCAACCAACTCCTTGCCTGTGCCGGACTCGCCGTTGATCATCACGGTGAGATCGATCGGCATCAGCCTCGCGAGCGCCCGGTAGACGTCCTGCATGGCGGGCGAACGGCCGATCAGCGGAATGTCATCGGGTTCGGCCGCGGCATTGGCACGTCCGCCATCGCCGCGCGGCCGCGAGAGGGCTCTCCCGACGATCGCGACGAGTTCCTTCAGATCGAAGGGCTTCGGCAGATATTCATAAGCGCCGCGCTCGGACGCCTTGATCGCGGTCATGAAGGTGTTCTGCGCGCTCATCACGATGATCGGCAGGTCGGGTCTCACCCGCTTGATGCGCGGCAGCAGATCGAAGGCGTTCCCGTCGGGCATCACCACGTCGGTGATGATGAGATCGCCCAGCCCTTGCGCTGCCCAGGTCCAGAGTGTCGCCGCCTGTCCTGTCGTCCGGACCTCGTACCCGGCCCGCGCGAGGGCCTGGTTGAGCACCGTGCGGATCGCGGCGTCGTCGTCGGCGATAAGAATGTTACCGGTGGGCATTCAATTATCCTGTGAACCTCAAGCGCTCCGTGTGGGACGCGCTTCATGCAGGGGCAGAAGAATCCGGAATGTCGTGCGCCGCGGCACAGACTCGCATTCGACGATTCCGCCGTGGTCGCCGATCACCTTCGCTACGAGTGCAAGTCCAAGGCCACTGCCCTGAGCCTTGGTGGTGACGAAGGGATCGAACAGATGCGGCAGCAGGTCGTGAGGCACGCCGGGGCCGTTGTCGCGGATGCCGATCTCCAGCGGTAGTGCGATCCGGCTTGCCGAGCCGGCATGCTGCATGCGGATGCCGGGGCGATAGGCCGTGGTCAGTGTGATCTCGCCATCAATCGCATGTTCACCAATGGCTTCCGCCGCATTCTTCATCAGGTTCAGCAGAACCTGGACCAGCTGATCTCGGTTGCCGGCGACCGGCGGCAGTGAAGGGTCGTAAACCTCGTTGAAGCGGATGTGCCTGGCAAAGCCCGATTGGGCCAGCCGTTTCACATGGTCCAGCACGTCATGGACATTGACCGGCCCGCGCTCACTCGGGCGTTCATCGCCAAACAGCTCGACACGCTCGACAAGCTTCACGATCCGGTCGGCCTCGTCGCAGATCAGCTGGGTCAGCATCCGATCGCTGTCAGGCACCGAGGCTTCAAGAAGCTGCGCCGCACCACGAATGCCGGAGAGCGGGTTCTTGATCTCGTGTGCGAGCATCGCGCCGAGCGCGGTGATGGAGCGGGCTGCTCCTCGATGCGTCAGCTGTCTGTCCATTTTTTCGGCAATTGTTCGTTCTTGCAGCATCAGCACGACGGCTTCGCTCTGATTGGGCAAGGGCGAGGCAAAAACATCGACGATGCGCTCGATGCCGATCCGGGGCGAGCCCAGATCCAGCCGGTACTCGGTGACGCTGGCGCCGCGCCGCTGCACATCCTCCACCAGGGACAGCACGGGGGAGCCAAAGGCGATCACATCGTCGAGACGCTGGCGCTTGAGCACGACCACGCTCGACTGGAAGAAGTCTTCAGCCGCCGTGTTGGCGTAAAGAATGCCGTGCCCTTCGCCGATGACGAGCACCGGCATGGGCAGGACATTCAGCGCCTGCATTTCCACCATATCGAGCAAGGTCAGATCCCGCTCATCGCCAACCTCGTCGGCAAACGCCATCGCCATACGCAATCGTCCTCGCTCAGGCTGCCTCGCGGCTGCATTCAGTGGAAAACAAGGCAGCCAGCGCGCGCAGGGCCTGATGAGGATCATCCGTGGTCAAGAGCGCGCGACGTTGTTCGGGGTCGGGGGCGCAGCCGGTTGCGACCGCCTCATCGGCATAGGCGGCCAGATGCTTACGGGCATGACGCACGCCCTGCTCGCGGCCGAGCAGGGCCAGCAGGCCCTCGTAGTGTTCCTGCGCGACCGCATGCTTCTGTGCTGCGCTCAACTCCGTCACCTGGCGTCCGGCGAGTGCGTCGCCCACCGCGCCGACAAGCCAGGGCCGCCCCAGAGCCGCGCGTCCGACCATGACGAAATTCGCGCCCGAGCGCTCAAGGCATGCCTCGGCATCGGCGACGCCATGAATGTCGCCATTGGCAACGAGCGGGAAATCACCGGTTTCGCGCACGGCCTGAATCGCGCGCCAGTCGGCGACACCCTTGTAGAATTGCTGCCGCGTGCGGCCATGGACCGTGATCATCGCGGCGCCGGCGGATATGGCGCGGTGCGCCAGCTCGGGCGCGTTGCGGGACGCGTCATCCCAGCCGAGCCGCATTTTCACCGTCACCGGAATGTTCACGGAACTGACCGCCGCCTCGACAAGCGAAAGCGCATGGTCGAGATCGCGCATCAGCGCCGAACCGGCCCAGCCGCCCGTCACGCGCTTGGCGGGGCAGCCCATATTGATGTCGACGATCTGCGCCCCGGTTGCTTCGGCCAGCCGGGCAGCCTCTCCGAGCCAGTGCGGATCGCAGCCGGCAAGCTGGACGACATGCGGGAAGACCCCTGCCCCCTCGGCGCGCAACCGGGCCTCTTCGCTGCCGCGCACGAATTCGTCGGATGCGACCATTTCTGAGACGACGAGCCCCGCACCGAATCGCGCAGCGATGCGACGCATCACGACGTCGGTGACGCCCGACATCGGCGCCAGAAAGGCTCGGGAGGCGATCGCAACCCCGGCAATGCCGGAGAGTTCGTCGCCCGATTTTGAGGCAATATCCATTGTGGCTATTTATTGGACATTGCTGCATCAGCGCAAGGGATTTCGAACCAATGCTGCAATGCAATATCGACGCAGCCCGGAACGGATGGTCGCAGCGCTTCGCGCCGCACTTGGCGATTGCATAACCGGCGACTATCAACCGGGCTCTAGCTGGAGCCTTGCCGTGTCGTCCGAAACAGTGACAAGTCTTCCGTCGGTGGCGGCCCTCGTCGTTGCGGCGGGGCGCGGCCTGCGTGCCGGCGGAGACTTGCCAAAGCAATATCGCCTTCTCGCCGGCCTGCCAGTCCTGCGGCGAACCCTGCTTCCATTGCTGGCTGAGCGGGCAATATCCCATGTCGTGGTCGTCATCGGGACCGGTGATGAGGCCTGCTATGCCGATGCTGTCGCAGGCTTCTCGTCCGGCAAGCTGCTCGGCCCGGTCACGGGGGGCGCGACCCGGCAGGACTCGGTGCGACTTGGCCTGCGGGCATTGGCAGCATCAGGATTCGAGGGAACCGTGCTGGTCCATGATGCAGCCAGACCGTTCGCGTCCCGAAACTTGATCGAGCGCGCAATCGAAGCCGCGCAGAGCGGTTCGGCTTCTATCCCTGCCCTGCCGGTCACCGACACGATCAAGCGTGTGGACGGCAAGGGACAGATCATCGAGACACCGCCGCGCGACCAGCTCGTCAGCGTGCAGACGCCCCAGGCCTTTGCCTTCCGCTCGTTGCTGGCAGCCCATGAGGCGGCAGCTGCCGCAGCTGTCACCGGTCTCACCGACGATGCCGCCCTGATCGAATGGGCGGGCCATGCGGTCACGACCTTCCCTGGAGAGGCCATGAACGTGAAGCTGACGCATCCCGAGGATTTTGTGCTGGCGGAAGAGAGGCTCCGCAGGCAGCTGACCACCCGGGTCGGTACCGGCTATGATGTCCACGCCTTCACCGATGGCGATCATGTCTGGCTCGGTGGTGTCCGCATTCCGCACTCGCGCGGTGTGCGAGCCCATTCCGACGGCGACGTTGCGTTGCACGCCTTGACCGATGCCATTCTCGGGGCGCTGGCGGATGGCGATATCGGCACGCATTTCCCGCCGAGCGATCCGCAATGGCGCGGGGCCTCATCCGACCGCTTTCTCGCATTTGCCGCCGAGCGCGTCAGCGGGCGCGGCGGCGTGATCGACCATCTCGATCTCAGCATCGTTTGCGAGGCACCGAAGGTCGGCCCCTATCGCGAGCAGATTCGGGCGCGGATCGCCGAAGTCACGGGTGTGCGGCTTGACCAGGTTGGGCTCAAGGCGACGACATCGGAACGCATGGGCTTTACCGGTCGCGGCGAAGGGCTGGCGGCCTTGGCAACAGCCACGCTGCGCCTGCCCAACGACGAGTAGGGGCAACCACCATGTTCGATTCCGAGATCACCGCACTGGCCATCGACGTTCTGACGATCTGCCGTGATCGTGGACTGAGCGTCGCGACGGTCGAGTCCTGCACAGGTGGGCTCGTCTCGGGCGCACTGACCGCAATCCCGGGCTCGTCGGACGTCGTCAATGGCGGGCTGGTGACCTATTCGAACGCCGCCAAGACTGCATTGGCAGGCGTGAGTGCGACGCTGATCGACAGCTACGGTGCGGTCAGCGAGCCGGTTGCCCGCGCCATGGCGGAGGGCGGCCGCGCGGTGCTCAAGGCCGATCTCTCCGTCGCGGTCACCGGCGTTGCCGGGCCGGGCGGAGGCAGCGCCGCCAAACCCGTCGGGCTCGTCCATTTCGGCTGCGCGTCAACCGCGTTGACCACGCATCGGGAAAAGCGCTTCGGCGATCAGGGGAGAGACGAAATCCGCCGCCTCTCGGTCATCGAGGCGCTCGAGATGCTCAAGCAGGCGGCGCTGAGCCATCGGTGACCGTGGTCCGGGCACGGCCATAGACCAGGTCGGCCCGCCTCTCGAAAGCCTCGGCGAACTTGCGAAAGGCCTTGTCGAACATCGTACCCATCAGCAGGCCGAGCATGCGGCTGGCGAACTCATAGGAGATGAAGAAGGCGATCTCGCAGCCTCCGTCCATCGCCTTGAAGCTCCAGCGGTTCTCGAGATGTCGGAACGGGCCGTCGACATACTCGACAAGGATCTTCAGGTTGGCAGGATCAAGCGTGACACGACTGGTGAAGGTCTCGCGGATCGCCTTGTAGCCGACCGTCATGTCGGCCATCAGCACCTCGCCGCCGCCTTCGCGCGGCGTCCGGCGTCGTACCACCAAGCCTTCGCAAAGCGGCAGGAACTGGGGGTATTTCTCGACATCCGCCACGAGCGCGAACATCCGCTCCGGCGAGTGCTTCACCCGGCGGGTGCTGTTGAACATCGGCATGAGATGCTACGCGCTCAACCGCCGAGCTTGGCTGCGCGGGCGTCCCTCAACCGCGCGAAATCCTCACCCGCGTGATGCGAGGACCGCGTCAGCGGCGTCGAGGACACCATCAGGAAGCCCTTCACATAGGCGATCGCCTCGAAACCCTTGAATTCGTCGGGCGTGACGAAGCGGATCACCGCGTGATGTTTGCGCGAGGGCGCGAGGTATTGGCCGATGGTCATGAAATCGACGTCGGCCGAGCGCAGGTCGTCCATCAGCTGAAGGATCTCGTTCCGCTCCTCGCCGAGACCGACCATGATGCCGGACTTGGTGAAGATGGTGGGGTCGAGTTCCTTCACACGCTGCAGCAGGCGCAGCGAATGGAAGTAGCGCGCGCCGGGGCGCACCTTCAGGTACTTGCCGGGCACCGTTTCGAGATTGTGGTTGAACACGTCCGGCTTGGCCGCGACCACCACTTCGAGCGCGCCGGGCTTGCGCAGGAAATCCGGCGTCAGGATTTCGATCGTCGTGCCGGGCGAAGCCTCGCGGATCGCGCGGATCACGCGGGCGAAATGCTCCGCACCACCGTCATCGAGATCATCGCGGTCGACCGAGGTGATGACGACATGCTCGAGGCCGAGCTTGGCCACGGCTTCGGCGACCTTGCGCGGCTCCTCCTGGTCGAGCGGCTGGGGCACGCCTGTCTTGACGTTGCAGAAGGCGCAGGCCCGCGTGCAGGTGTCACCCATGATCATGAAGGTGGCGTGCTTCTTTTCCCAGCACTCGCCGATATTCGGGCAGCCCGCTTCTTCGCAGACCGTGACGAGCTTGTTCTCCTTCACGATCTTCTGCGTTTCTGCCCATTTCGGTGAGCCGGGCGCCTTCACCCTGATCCAGTCCGGCTTGCGAAGGACGGGATTCTCCGGGCGCTTCTGCTTCTCGGGATGGCGCAACTCGGCCGCAGGTTTGGCATCCGCCTTGGGATTGCCGACATTGGGCCGCGGGTCGCGGTTCAGAAGATCGAGAACGAGAGCCATGTCGTTTCCAGTCACCCGGCGCCTGCAAGAGGCGCCAATTTGCTCTAGCTAATCTGCATCAGGCCCGGCGGCAACCTGACCGGAGGTCGCGTCAGGCTGCAGGTTTCCGCAACGCGTTCCAGATCACGATCACCACGCAGGCGCCCGCGATGGCCGCGACCAGGGTGCGAGGGAAGCCGTGGATCGGGATGTCGAGCAGCTCGGCCAGGCGGCTGCCGACGAAGGAGCCTGCCACGCCCACCAGCATGTTGGTGAAGAGGCCGTGATCGGACGACGTGATGCGCTCCGCGATCCAGCCGGCGAGCAGGCCGATCAGCAGTGTCGCGAAGAAGCCGTAGCCGGGCGTGCCGAGTGCGGCGTAGATGGGGCTATCCATGATCCGTCGTCCCTTTCGTCAGCCTGCAGGATGAATCCGTCGGACAGGCCGGGGACGGCCTGCACCGGTCGTCATGCGATGAACCTGGCCAGCAGCACCACGAGGATCGCGCCGAGCACCGCCATTGCCGCCTCGTCGAGAAAGGCGTGTCCGGTCCGCACCCGCCAGCCGGTGATCCGCACCAGCCCCTGCCCGACCAGCATGCCGAGCACTCCGACAACGGCGTGACGGATCAGCCCGCCACCGCCCACCACGAGGCTGGCGACGAAGCCCGTCACGGTCCCGAGCAGGATCGTCGGCGCGAGCGCCCGCCAATCCAATGGCAGGCCGCGACCAGGAGGCAGGACTTCGACCTTGTCATCGGGGATGACGCGGTCGTGACCACGGGATTTGCGCGTGCGCGGGCGTGTCGTCATCGCTGGGATATGCCCTCGCACAGCGCGAGTTTCCAGACCGGGAAATGTCAGGCGATCAGACGCGCCAGCAGCACCACGACGATGGCGCCGATCGTCGCCGTGATGATCTGCGAGACCAGCGGGTTGCCGATGCCGAGATTCACGCCAATCGCCGAGAGCAGAAAGCTTCCGACGAAGGCGCCGATCAGGCCGGTGATGATGTAGCGGACAAGCCCGGCCGGTGATGATGTAGCGGACAAGCCC